>JAIXVG010000510.1 GCA_027483145.1 Planctomyces sp. | reverse complement strand
GGCAGGCGGTTCAGCAGCGATCGCGCTAATGGGCAGCGAAACACCTAAGGCCGCAACCCATGCGCATAGGCTGCTTAGCGCCACGCGACACCATCCCCGGCGATTGGGGCTGTTGACCGTGTCGACCGACACGCAAGAAATGAGACAAGCGAGAACAGAGGGTGAGTCCGACGCGTTAGAAATCAGCATTTTCATAGATAAGGATCCATGGGCAGGGAGCAGCACGAAAACTCGAAACTGCGGGTGGGGTGGGAGGCCAAGTTGCCGATCAGCCATTCTGGTGACCAATCGATTCAAGTGGCGATTTGTCACAGAATTAAACCATATTTGGACTCCCTTTCGCCACGCCTCCAAGACAAATTTGCCAAGAACCCCGGCTAAGTGATTCAGCTACACGACTCTGCCGGCCGATCGTTGGACCGCCAAACCAGTTGCCTTACTGCGGGGCTGTTGTGTTACACTATGGCGAGAGGTACAGGGGAGTTTTTCCCATCCTCGCTTTTTTGCTTACCTCAGGCATTCATCTCGTTCGCGGGACAATCTGACACGAGTTTTTGCCAATCCAGTCAGCGCGGACAACTCCATCCACCTATGTCGCAATCCACTCCCAGCAATTCAGCCGATGAAAGCCCCTCCTCCAGCGATTTGTGCGGCCGGACGATTGGCGAGTATCACATCCTTCGGCGGATTGGCCGTGGAGGGATGGCAGAGGTTTATCTGGCCGATCAGGAATCGCTTAAGCGGCAAGTGGCGATCAAAGTCCTTCGGCCGGAGTACACCCAGGACGAGCAATACCTGAAACGGTTTCGTCACGAAGCCAAGGCAGCCGGGTCTCTTAACCATGCGAACATCGTCGCCGTCTACCAGATCGGCGAATCTCACGGGATTCAGTTTATTGCTCAGGAGTATGTTCCCGGCCGAAACCTGAAGGAGTTTCTCAAGAAGAAGGGGCCGCTCGAAGTTTCGATAGCTCTCCACATTATGCGGCAGGTTGCTCAGGCTCTAGAAGCTGCGGCCGTAGCAGGAGTGGTCCACCGAGATATCAAGCCCGAGAACATTCTGCTGACCCGTAAAGGGGATATCAAAGTGGCCGACTTTGGGTTGGCTCAATTGACACTGCATGGCGAGAAAGTCGAACTGACGCAAGTCGGGGTGACGATGGGAACCCCACTTTACATGAGCCCCGAACAGGTGGCAGGTGGTTCACTCGATTGCCGGAGCGACTTGTACTCGTTTGGAGTAATGTGCTTTCAAATGCTTGGCGGCAAGCCTCCGTTCACGGGCGAGACGGCTCTTGCGATTGCAGTTCAGCACATCAATACGATGCCTCCGCAGTTAGAGTCGCTTCGCTCTGACCTGCCGCAGCCTTTGGTACGACTTATTCACCGGCTCCTTTCAAAGAAGCGTGAGGACCGACATCCAGACCCGACCAGCTTACTTGCCGAAATCAAGCAGATTGCCAAGCAGGTCAGTACCGGCAAATCTCCCGCCGCCGATCAGTACGAGTTCGACACCCGTCGCCTTGAAGCCCAACCCGCCGGGCTATCCGCAGCTGCTGGCAAAGGGTACGGGCGACAGATGACCCTGTTTGTTTTTGCAGCAATCGTAGCTCTAGTCGCCGGCGCAGGAATTGGCTGGGCGGCAAGAGTTCCTGACCCCTTTGCTTCACAAGTTCCAGAAGCAAAGCAAATCCCGCAGTTGACCTCCGCAGCCGCACAGTTCTACTACGCCATGAACAGCAGCCACAACGAGGATGCTTTCCTGGCGGTCATTCGGTACTTCCCGGAGGCCCAGTTAGAGGTTCGCCGCGCAAAGGAAAAGCTGGGAGTGATCTACCTTCGTAAAGGGGACTACACCGCGGCGAGCAAGCAATATGACGAGTTCGTCGCCACCGGCCAGCATGACCCAAACCTCTTGGCACTCGGGTTAGCGGGGCAAGCCATCGTTGCCAGCCTGCAAGGTGATGCAACTTTATCAGCCACGAAGATGGCCGAGTTCGATCGGAAAGGGCTGCGTCTGGGGGTTGAAATGGATGAGCTTCTCAGGCAAGCCCGCGAACGAAACTACAAACGGCCCAATTGACGATCTTCCCTCGGCCACAGTCTGTCCTTAGGGAGTGAGTTGCCGCTAGTTTTTCGAGCCGACGATGCCAATCGTCGTGTGGTTTGAGCATTAGATCTGTAAGTCCTTGCCTGGTTGTGCTTGTTCGCGACGAAAATCAGCTGCGTTAGATGAAGCAATCTGACTCAAACAGTTCTTCGCCAAACGGGAACAGACAGATCAAGTGATATGAAAAGTTCGTCAGCAGCAGATCTTGCAGCCTGCTGAACAGTACAACAAAACTGTAATGCGCTACACCGTACGAATTAAGCTTAGAACCAATCCTCAGCAAAGTGATTAATCGTGACGTTAGTTGCACTCCTGCGAAGAGATGGATTGGTTCTCCACTCGGTCTCTTCGCCGCGGCTCATCACCTTGCGCTGGCCCAGCCCGTTATCCGCCGAGTCGGTGACTGCAAACGGAGAATGGCTCAAAGGAGAACTGGCAAAACAGGGGATCATTGAAAAGCAGCTAAAACTGCTCTTACCCCGCGAAGATATTGTCCTGAGAAGCCTCGAACTGCCACCTGCTGCTCCAGCCGAGCTTCCCGATATGGTTCGGTTGCAGACGGCTGCCAAGTCGACCGTCCCAATTGATTTACTGGTTTGCGATTACTGGCCGCTGGCGCCCCAATCGCAACGAACCACAATTGACATTCTTGTTGGAACGCTCGCCCGCACTGCGCTTGACCCCGTTCTCGCTACCTTTGCCAAAGCTGGATTGGCAGTCCAGTCGGTAGGGGTTTCATCGCTCGCCCTTGCGCGACTGGTGCCCATTGATGACCAAACGACAGATCAATTGGTGATCCATGTTGATGCCGGCCGAGCCGATATGGCATTTCTCAAAGGCAATGATGTTGTCTTTGCCCATGCCCTCCGTTTGCCAGCCGATGTCCAGTTGTCGCGATTGGCCAACTTACTGGCAGGGGATATCAAGCGGGCGATGATCTCTGCCCGCAAAGGGAATACCGGGTTCGTCATCGCGCACGTTCTCTATCTGTTAACTCTGCCTGCAACTGAATCAGAGGCGGCTGACTTCGAACAGCAACTGATAGCAGCACTAGGCTGCCCGGTCTCCCGTATCGCCGACGTACTACCCGGCTATACCACCAGTGGGCTGGCTTCACATGAACAGGCATTGGCTCGGCTATTGGCCGCCGAAGAAGAGCCTCCTGTAGGCGAAGCCGTTCTCAACTTTCTCAATCCCCGTCGTCCACCACTAGTCCGCAATCAAAAGAAAGCGATGCTGGCCTTGGCAGCAGGAGTCAGCCTCGTGGTCGCTGCAATTCTGGCAGCCTCATATCAGCAACTGGTCGCCAGTCTCGATACTCAGATTGCGTCGCTGGAACAGAAGCTGCGAACACTCAAAGATGATGCACAGGTCGATGCTCCTAAATTGGCCAGTCATGCAGCCGTGCAACAATGGGTCGGGCAGGCCTATCCTGTTTCAGAAACGATGCAGTCATTGGCCGGAGCAGCCACAGGGACCGATCGGCTCTATCTTTCCACGTTTTCAGCCGGGATCGGCGGCGGGGAGGTTCAAAGCCGTGTTCAACTGAAGGGCCAGGCCCGATCGCAGAAAGAACTAGTTGCATTCAGTCGCCGTCTCGTTGATGAGGCCGGCTATCGGGTCAAGCCGCACGACCTGACCCAAACCAGCTACGATGCTGACTATCCGCAAAAGTTCGAGCTCGACCTCGACCTGCTGGTCAGCCCACCAGCCAAACGAGCTGTCGCTTCAGCTCCTAACAGTCCGTAAACCAACCACTATTTAGCGTCAATCACTCGCAATTTGGTTTCGTCCGAGTTCGTCCGAATCTCCGGCGAGTACATCGCTCCCCCCACTGCAGGTAGCGCGCTGTAAAGTCCCGGAATCTCGGCCCGCAAGCGGTACGTCACTTGAGACTGGCCCCGCTTGATCCCGCGCGTCAGGAACGCCACCCGATCATCGCGGAACTCCACGAAAGCCCCCAGCTCGTTCCCCGTATAGCCACTCCGCTGATCCATCACTTCGAACCCGGCAGCTTTAAAGTCTTCGAAGATCAGGTACTCATAATCGTTCTTTGACTCGATCATTAGTTGAACTTCGATCAAGTCGCCACTCTCTACCTTGGTCTCGCCATCGATGGGAATGCGGCGATAACCTTCGGTCTGTTGGTCAACCGGCCTGCCCAGCTTATCGACCCCTGTCTGTTGTTTGTCGATCTTCTCCAGCAGAAAATGCTTTCGGCTCAGCTTCAGTTCAAGGCCTGTTGCCGTAATCGGGTCTTCGAGGGTGAAGTTCGTCAGGTAGGCATTCCAGTAAACAGGACCAGTCCCCCTGCGACGAATCTCCAGCTTATGGGGACCCGATTTCACATCCGCCCCCGCCAGACTAAACCGGTTGTCAAACGTAAAGAGATTACCTCGATCAATCTCGAACGTTTTGACAACCTGATCATCCAAAAGAAGATCGATCGTCATCTGTGGTTCAAGTTCGCCACTGGCAGCCAGATAGGCGCTAAAGCCTTCAATACAAAGAGCCGTGTCGCGCGTGCTGTTCCAATAGGTCCCATTCCGCCGATTATTCAGCAGATACTTTACCAAAGCCGCCGCGTCGGGCGATTGAGGAGCAGTCTGGGCCAGATACTTCAAATAAACAGCGTTGGCCTCCACTTCATTCCCATACCAATACCACCAGCGAGTCTCGGCCGGCAGTCGTAACCAGCCAGTTTGATTTTCGGTATCGGTATGCCAAAACTGCTTGATGTTCTCTTCAACCATCTTCAGCTCGGCTGGTGCCTCACCACTTGCCTGAAGTGATAGCGCCAGCAGCACCTTACCATAGACCGACAACCCAACACGATCTCGGTACAAGTACGCGGTCATGTTTCGCTGATAAACACCCGCTTCCGCCAACACGCTTCGCACCAGGGCGTCGCTTTCATCAGCCATAAGGCGATACAACGCCTTGCGTTTTTCCAGCTCGTCCGGGTCTTTAATTTGTGACCGGGCAACCCCTTCATCAAGTAGTGCAATCTGCTTCTGCTCGTAAACCGTCAGCCAATCGAGGCCCCGTTGGCGAACGTCAGCCGGAATGTTAAGCCCACCCTTTTCTGCGACCAGCAGCCCATGCATCACCACCGCAGTCGTATGAGCCGACGAATACTCGCCATGTCCACTGAACCAGCCCCACCCACCATCGGTTAGCTGCATATCGATCAGGCGGGTCAAATTGGCTGCGGTCAGTTTCTCGAACTCGATATCGTCGAAAATCGGCAGCTTCGCCAGCGGTGGTCGCCGCGCTGCCGCGATGTTCGCTGCTTCCAATTGCTGAGAGTTAAGGTTGGTTTGATGCTCTTTGAGTGCCTGTAAGTCAACACCCGTTTGCAAAAGCAGGTTGCGAGTCAATATGGCTGGCATAAAGCGATTGATGGTCTGCTCGGTGCAGGCATACGGAT
>JAIXVG010000499.1 GCA_027483145.1 Planctomyces sp. | reverse complement strand
CAGGAAGAAAGCAATTGCACCCGACGGCAACGTTCACCGAGGGAGAACGGAGAAGCCGAAGCCATCGGCAGAGCCATTGTCAGCCTAAGGAGAGGTGGGGGAAGATGGCGAAGACACTGGCGTTTCAAAGCTAACGCCCGTGCCACCCGGCCGGGTGGCACCAACTGGCCGGAGGTCGCTCGTTGAAGTTACGGGGAGCTGATGTGGTGAGATGCCGATGGTTTTTGCCGGGTCCGTTTGCGTTGTTCGAAAGAGCAATGCGGCAGGAGCGGATTCGCAATGAGAATGCCGGACTGCGGTTCGCGGTCGTATTGCTAATGACTGTCGCGGCTCAGTGTGGTTACTGGTTGCAGTCTCGAAGCTATCACGACGATTTCGGCGAAGGGATGTTTGGGCTGCTGAATGGACCACTCTTTGGATTGTGCTTGCTGGTTGGCGGGGTCGCCGGTGGAACGTCGATTGCTGAAGAGCGAGAAGCGAAGGCGATGAGTCTGCTGAAGATCGCAGGGATAAACCCGTGGGGACTACTCCTTGGCAAATCGGTTAGTACTCAAGCTCAACTCCTTAGTTTTCTGGTGTTGCCAATTCCATTTGCAGTGCTGACAGTGGCCCTTGAAGGGCCGACGATGATGCAGGTCGTTGCCAACTTCGCATGGCAGTGTTCGCTGCTGCTGGCGGTGGCTAATGTTGGGACGCTTTGTTCGGTTCTATCGCCAAAGGTCGAATTGGCGCTCTCGACACTGGCGCTATTGGTCTCTGTGGACTCCCTGCTGACCCAACCGTTTGGAGCTTTCCCGTCGATGTGGGGTGGAAGTTCCCCGATGACGGGAATCACAGAGATTCTGGCCGCAGTTAGCTGGGTGAATCAGTTGACGCAGTTTCTATCGAGGTCTCCCGGTCCGGAGATTTGGAATGCTGTCATTTCCAATTTGATTGTGGCAGCGGGTTGCTTTGTGCTGAGCGGGATCCTGCTGCCGTGGTTTATGTTTGATAGCGAAGATAAGGTGCCCTATCGCTTGCGAAGTGGCATTGCCATGGGGCTTGTGCCGCGTTCGCGATCGTCTGAACCCGCCGTGTGGGACTGGGCGATCACTTGGAAAGATTTTCATTTTTTGTATGGCGGGTGGTGGGGTGTGACTGCCCGGGCGGTGGGGCTAGGGGCTGTGATTGGAGTGATGATGGCTGCATGGCCGGTCGCTGTAGACTGGCACGAGATGATGGGAGTGATTGCGATTTTCGGCTGGATTGGACTGGGACTTGAGTTGTTGAATTGGTGCAACACAACGATATCGTCGGAAGTAAAGGATCAAACGCTCGCGGACTTGTTGGAGCTACCAAAAAGTGTCAATCAGATTCTGCTGGAGAAAGCTGCTGCGGGAGGTTTGGTGGCGATTCCGGCATTGCTGGTGGGAATCGTGGGATTGGCTGCGTATCTGCTGATTGATGCAATGAGTGGGGAGATCTGGGACTATCCGTGGGGAATCATTGCGGCTGTGACAGGACTTGCGATGGCTGGTGTGTCGATGCTGGTTATTGTTGCACTGGGTGAATCGAGGTCACCGATGCCACTTGAGGGTGGGGCTGTGTTGGGGTTCATTGGAGTTGTCAACCTGGTCGTCGTGTTTGCGAGGATCAATCTGCTTGGCCCGCCAGGAAACAGTATGGCGGACGATTGGTTGTTCTGGTGGAGTTGGGGGGCGATTAATGCGTTGATTTTCGTTGTGACCACCCTGGTGTTTTCCAGGCTGTTGTATCGGCGACTAATTTATGGTGACTATGCAGTGCCGTTGGCGAGGTTGGTGGGGGAGATGGTTGGAGGGACATTGAGAGTGGTTCGCAGGGGGAGCAGAGATGCGACATCGCATCGGCGAATAGGGTGATTTGGCTCGGCGGGAGTGGTGAATTGGTGGTGTGAGAGGGCTATAGGGCGAAGACACTGGCGGAGCCAGTGGCACCCAAAGAAGATGCGGAAGACGAAGGCTAAGACACTGGCGGCTTTCTGTCGCCGGTGGAACTGATGCTGATAGAACAAGTGGCCCCGGATGAAAGATGAAGGCACTGGCGTTCCAAAGCTAACACCAGTGCCACCCGACGCACCCTACGAGGACTGGAGAGCAAAACCAAACGAACGACAAACAAACCGCACGCTAGCGCGTTGCGGCTGATAGATTCTTCGTTGGTGAACAATCCGGGTTAATTGGTTGCTGGAGCTTTGATCCGCAGGTGAGGGATCTTGTCCGTGCGGTGAACAGCGAGGGGCGTTTGCTTTGCTGGTGCGACTCGTCGTCTCGTATGAAGAGGCCGAACAGATGAAGACACTGGCGTTCCAAAGCCAACGCCAGTGCCACCCGACCAAAGCCAGTGGCACACAAAGCGGGTGAGTTGATGGATTGATTTAGGTACGGGAATTTGAAGAACCCGACGATTGGCATCGTCGGCTCGGACGGGGTTGGTCATTCGAGTTGAGTTGGTGGCTCGGACGGCTGTCAGATCGCGGGGAGAAGACTCGAAAGGCCATCATTGGATTGGCACTCGGGACTTCTCAGGTTTTAAAGCGGCGGCGGGTGAGGGTGACTTCGTTGCCGGTGGCGTTGTATTTGACTTCGTCCATGAAGGCACGCATGAGCAAGACGCCGCGGCCGCTGGGGCGTTCGAGGTTGGCAGGGTCGGTTGGGTCGGGGAGTTTCGAATGGTCGAAGCCTTGGCCGTCGTCGCGAATGGTAAAATTGGCGATGAGGGGAGTTAACGAGAAGCGGACATGAATTCGCCGTTCTTGGTATGGGGAGAGTGACATCCGTTCGCTGGCCAGTTTGTGGAAAGCGTCGTTGTCTTCTTCCTTGAGTTTGGAGCTGACTTCCAGGTTGCCGTGGTAGAGGGAGTTGAGCAACGCCTCTTCGAGAGCGGTCCCGGCGCGGACGCGGTCGGTGTTGTCGAAGTTCCAGACCTGGGCCATTTCACGCGGAAGGTAACGAGCGAGGCTCATCACCAAGCCGAGATCGTTCTCAAGGACAAAGGTCTCGTTCCGTTCGCCAAGGCGATTCATGAGCGAGGTATGGCTTTTCTCGTCGTGAGAGCTGGCTAGAACACGGCTGACCGTTTCGAGAAGATTGCTGACCATGCTGCGTTTGGGGACGTAGCTGGCGGCGCCGCGGTTAAGGGCCTGGACAGCCAGTTCCTCGCTCCCCATGGCGGTCATCAGGATAACTGGGATGTGGGAGGCTGTTTGGCGGATATCGGTCACGACGTCGAGGCCGTTGCGGTGGGGCATTTGCATGTCTGTGAGGACAAGACTGGGCTGAAACTGGCGAACCTTGTGCATCGCTTCTTCGCCATCGGCAGCGTAGATGATGGTCCAGTCGGCCCGTTTGCTGAGGAGTCCCCCTGCTAAGCGGCGATCGATGGGTGAATCGTCGACTACTAACAGAGTCGTCACGATGCGGTTCCTGGGGGGATTGAGGGTGGTTACGTGGCGGTTGGGGTGCTCGTGCTTATTCTGTTATGGAATTCGTTATTCTGCAGTTTAGCGAGATGCTGGAGCAAGGGGAGGTAGCGCGATCGGGAATGTTTGGGTCTTTCTGCTGACGTTCCTTGTTTGCCTCGCGAGCTGGCGGGTTGTTGTGCTAAGCACAAAACAACAGATGTTGTGATATCAAGACCATGAAACCTTGGCCATTAACTGTCGGCAATCGGGTGGTTAGCCAAATAGCTTTCTAGCTGGTTTAGCATCAGGTGAAAGGTGTTGTGGCAATTGTTCAGGCTAGCGCTGGCAGATTCCAAATCGCCATCGGTGGCGAGGACTTCGATCGAGCGGGCAGCGATGGCGGCTGCGGCCCCGCCCACGTTTTCGGCAGAACTTTTCAAGGAATGAGCGAGACGCCGCGCGAGGGTCGCATTACCAGAGGCGATGGCTTCGGTCAGTTCGGCCAGCCATTTGGGGGCATGCTCGCAGACGAGTTGGGCGACATCGCGAAATAGTGCCTGGTCCCCCCCTGCCCGTTTGAGACCGGCATCAACATCGAAGGCAGCGAGCGCCAGCCGAACGGTTTGGCGACTTTTGCGATCGGCTTCGGCGGTTGAGTTCTGTTTGGTGGATGGCTTGAGGACAGGAGTTTGCTGAGTTGGAGCTGACTGAGAGTCGCTCTTGTCCATGAAGTTTGGAACGGGGAGATATTGGGCCAAGATTGATAAGAGTTCGAGCCGCTTCAGGGGTTTGGTGGTGAAGTGATTGCAGCCGACTTTCAGGCATTGTTCTTGATCGTGGCCCATTGCGTTGGCGGTAAGAGCGATGATCGGTTTTGTGATTCCCATTTCTCTGAGGCGGCGAGTTGCTTCGAAGCCATCCATCACGGGCATTTGCATGTCCATGAGAATGGCATGGATTTTGGGCCGATCGTGGCGGGCGATGTAGGCAAGTGCTTCGACGCCGTTCTCAGCGATTTCGACGCAGGCACCCGATTTTTCGAGCAGCCGTGAGATGAGAACCTGATTATCGGGGCCATCTTCAACAAGCAGGATATTGCCAGCGAGGCGAATGTTAACGGAAGGATCGGGGGCCAGTACTTTGTCTGCTTCGCTCTTGGGGTCGGTGATCCATGCGAGTTGGGGGGGATTTGAAAAGGGTAACTTGATGACAAAGGTGCTCCCCTTGTCAAAGGTACTGGTAGCAGAGATTTCGCCACCAAGAATGCGGGCGAGCCGTCGGCTGATGGAGAGGCCTAGACCGGTGCCACCAAAGCGACGGGCGGTCGAACCGTCGGCTTGCGTAAACGGGACAAACATGCGGCTGAGCTGTTCAGAAGTGAGGCCAATGCCGGTATCGATGACCTCGAACTTGAGGAAGCTATCAACCGTATTGCGGTCGGTTGCAGAGACTCGTAACTCAACTTGTCCTTGTTCGGTGAACTTGATCGCGTTTCCGACGAGGTTAATCAGGATTTGCTTCAGCCGCATGGGGTCGGTCTGGATGGTCGCAGGGAGAGATGTGGGGAAACCGGAGAAGAGCTTGATGCCGCGCGCAGTGGCGCGACCTTCCAGGGACGAGATGACGTCCTTCACGATTTGGGTGGGACTGGTGGGAGCATGCTCGACCTCGAGGCGACCCGCTTCGATTTTGGAGAGATCGAGGATGTCGTCAACAAGTTTGGAGAGATGCTCGCTATTGCGTTTGAGAGCGAGGATTCCGGCCGCTTTTTCGGAGGGTGTGTAACGCTCATCAAGCAGGTCGTCGGCAAAGCCCAGAATGGCTGTGAGAGGGGTGCGAATTTCGTGACTCATGTTGGTGAGAAATTCGCTTTTGGCACGACTGGCTTGTTCGGCTGCTTCTTTTTGGCGCTGAATTTCGGTGTTGGCTAGTTCCAAAAGGCGGGACTGAGCCAGCAGCAATGTTTGAATATCGAGGAGGCGAAAGCGGCCGGGGGCGACCTGGACGACGATTGGTTCGTAGATTTGGTCGTTGGGACGTTCGAGTGCGGCCCGGGCTGCGTCATTCACCGGGCAATCGCCTGCCAGAACCAGATCGTCCCGTTCGCGAACACTGATTGATTCGAGCACTTGTAAGATGGGCTTCTTCATGATGTGCTCGCCGTTCGATGGGCGGCTAAGCTGCTCAAAAAGGCGATCGCGCGAGACCATCCCCAGGAACCGATGGTTGGCGACGATGACGACTCCCGCGAACCCAGGTTCAGAGTCGAAGATTTCAAAAATTTGCAGCGTGGGTGTATCGGGAGGGACAGCACAACGCGAGAGGGGGAGCTGAGAAATCACCGACGATGGACCCAAGTTGGCTTGCAGGATGGCATGCCTGGCGGTCGCACCTAGAACTGGCATGCGGCCGGAATGAGCCGCGTTGGGGAAGGCGTCACTCATCGATAGGTCCTGAGTCGAAATTGCGGTGTACGAGCTGACAAGTTGGCTGGTCAATTGTGAAGTGGGGGAGCGACTGGCGGCTGTTCCAGTTGGTTTGGATTGCCGCGAGTTTACTGCGTTTGGCTCGACAGTTTTTTTTTGCGATTTTTCTATGAGGGACGTGTGGACGACTGTTCATTCGGGGGCCTTGTTCTTCGCCGTGATTATGGGCGGACTGAGTGAAATTTTTGTGAATACGGTCGTTGATGAAGGCAGGAATGAGGGTTCAGCAGGTTGCTAGTTCGGATGAAAGAGGCAGGCAGGGGGGAGGAACAGTTGATATTGCCCTGTTTGGCAGCCTGACATACTGTTCGCGGCAATCTTTCTGACCATATTTTCAATGTTCGACGTTCATTGGCTGCAGTGCGGGCAGCGCCGTGGGTGCTTTACGGCCAGACTGCGGATGATTCGCGACCAAAAAACACTGAGGGGCCGATACGGCTGGCTAATTGGGGGCCAATCTGGACAGACGAGTCCCTGATGGCTCGTGCAAATGCCGGTCTTTGTGAATTGTTCAAGTAGAAGGAACGGACTCGACCACTTGCGTGGTCGGGTCGACTGTGCTTTGAAGACCTGATGAAAGTTTGAAGTCAGACCTTAGCCTCTAGAACTTGAAACCATGTGGTGTAGTCAGTGCCAGGCCGATGTTGCAGGTGAGCTTTCGCTGGGAGGCTCGCGGCTGAAGTGCGCTATCTGCGGGCAAGAGCTGGTCACTAGCGGGCAAACTGCAATCCACCATTCGCAGCCCACTGCGACCAACGCTGCTGAACAGAACGCCCGCGAACTATTGGCCCGCTGGTCTACTGAATCGGCGATCGAGCCATCGATTAGACCCTATCAACTGCTGCAGCACCCGGTGCCAGCTGACGTAAGTGCTGCTGAACCGCTCGCCGAATCGCCGGTGAACAGCAACGCCAGGAGTTCGTTCTTTGTGCCGCTGGACTTGGGGGCGGCAGAAAGTGGAACAAGCAGGCCATCTCAACACATTGAAAACAAACTTGAGGCGGACCAGAGCGAGAACGAGGCAGCTGCGATTCCGCTGCGGCCGGCGCCAAAGTTTCGGATTGATCGAGCCAGTGAAAAGGCTGGTCCCGGATCGAAGTTGCCGGCTGAATCGCTGGTTCAAGCGAGCCGAACTGCCAGCGATTTAGAGGATGCGACTGATAATCGGAAGAAGGTTCCACCTGCTCGGCGCGACTCGCGACTAAGGCTGGACATTGATGAGCCACGGCGCAACAAAGCTCCTCATTTCGATGTGGCTGCGTTCGATCGACCTGTGCCAGAAACGGGAACTAAACCAAAGGAATCTCGCAGTAATTGGGCGACTTTCCTGGGGCAGCTTTCGGCTTATGGTGGAATACTACTGCTGGGGATGGGAACAAGCCTGGTTGTATGGACCTACTTCGGAGGGCCGGCGCATTATGGACCAACGGGTTGGCTGGCTACGACGGCGGGACAAATGCTGCTGTTTCTGGGCGTAGTGACGCTCATCGCCGGTGGGATGGATCAGACGACCGATGAGGTGTCACGACGCATTGAAACGATTAACGATCACTTGATTCGCATCGAGCAGGCCCAGACCGAGACTTGGTTGCGGGGGCCGCATACGAGGCGTCGAGTACGTAAGCGGCGACATTCTCCCAGCGATCATTGATTGGGAGTGAGGCGAATCAGGCTGCGGGATTCGGATGGTCGAGTTCATGCTCGTCGGGGAGGTGCCAGCGGGTGCTTTGGATTCCCAGGCTGTTCAGCTTTTCGGCGAAGAGATCGGCGTAGCCGTGAACGGTAAAGACCTGTGTCGCTTTTGAAGCGATGACCGACTGCAGTAACTGCTGCGAGTCGGCGTGATCAGACAGAACGAAGCCGGTGTCGACGCGGCGCTTGGCTGCTTCTTGTCCATCGAGCATCCAGCCGGATGCGAAGGCGGTGCGATAGTGGCCTGCGAATGGGAAGGGCTGGCGATAGCGAGCACTTGGTTGCAGGATGAAAAGTCCTTTGGGCCAGGCCTCAAGGCCAAACTTCATCGACCAAACGGGGGCCTCGGGAAGTGAGATGCCACCCTGCCGATAAAGCTGATTGATTTCGTCGACCTGGCGAGTTACGTAGATGGGGCCGCGGTTTGGATTCAATAGGCCTAAAACTCGCTGAGCTTTGCCAAGTGCATAGGCATAGATGAAGCTGGCTATTCCGTCGGCCTGATTGGCCTGCCACCACTGGTCGATTTGAGCTGCGACCTGTTCTTCGTTCGGCCAGCAAAAAAATGGGTGCGCGAAGGTCGATTCGGTGATGAGGGTGTCGCAGGTGACGGATTCGAATGGCTCGCATGTTTTGGTGGCAGTGGGGTAATAGTCGCCGGTCACGCACCAGACGGAATCATCTGATTCAATGCGGACCTGGGCAGAACCAAGGATGTGGCCTGCCGGTATCAGCGTGACCGTGGTTGCACCGAGCTTGATTGGTTCGTGGAACTGCAACGGAACGATGGGGGATTGAGTCGAAAGGCGATGTCGTAAGAGTGGGGCGGTGGACGCGGAGCAAATATACTGGGCACAACCGGGTGAAAAATGGTCGGCATGGGCATGAGTGATCACGGCCCGGCTGACAGCGGTTTTGGGGTCGATAAAGAATCCCCCGGCGGCACAGTAGATCCCTGCAGGGGTCACTTTGAGCAAAGGCTCGACCGAAGATTGATCGGGCTTCATGCGGGCCTTTTGACGTGCCGATGGAGTTCGGCCAGGAAGGGAATTAAGACTTCCGAGAGCTGCTCGATCTCTAGCAAGAACGAGTCGTGGCCTTTGTCACTTTCAAGTTCGAGATAAGTCACATGACGATGTGCAGCCAGTAATGCTGCCACGATCTCGCGGCTTTGGCTCATCGGGAAGAGCCAGTCGCTGTTGTACGACGCAATCAGAAACCTAGCGGTTGTTTGCCGCATGGCAGCAACTAATGATTCGTATCGAGCAGTGATGTCGAAGTAGTCCATGGCGCGAGTGAGAAATAGATAGCTGTTGGCGTCGAAGCGCTCGACGAAGCGCTGACCCTGGTAGTGGAGATAACTTTCGATTTGAAACTCGGTTTCGGACTGAAGCTCGTATTCGAGATGGTCGCTGTGCTGCAGTTTGCGGCCGAATTTGGATTCGATGGAAAGCTCGGACAAGTAGGTGATGTGAGCCAGCATGCGGGCGAGGGCCAGACCGTAACGAGGGCCGTCGGTATCGTAGTAGTCTCCGCTGTTGAAGTTGGGGTCGGCGTAAATGGCGCGGCGTCCAACAGCATTAAACGCAATCCCCTGAGCCGAAAGGCGGGCCGCAGAGGCAAGGCAAACCGCGCCTGTCATCATCTGGGGGAAGCGGAGTGACCAGTCGAGGACCATCATGCCACCCAGGCTGCCGCCAACAACGGCCAGCAGATGTTCGGCCCCAAGGTAGCGGCAGAGTTCGGCCTGGACTTCGACCATGTCACCAATGGTGATGAAGGGAAACCGCATTCCGTATGGTTTGTTTGTGGCAGGATCGATGCTGCCGGGGCCGGTGGTTCCCATACAGCCACCGAGCGTATTCGCACAGATCACAAAGTAGCGATTGGTGTCGAGAGCTTTACCGGGGCCGACGATCCCATCCCACCAACCGGGTTTTTTGCTTTCGGCCGAGTGCCTGCCCGCAACATGGGCATCACCCGTTAATGCATGGCAAACGTAGATGGCGTTGTCTTTTGCGGGTGACAGTTGGCCATAGGTCTCGTAGGCGACAACGATCGAGCCAAGGGTTTTGCCACTTTCGAGCGTGAGAGGCTTATCGCCAGTAAACAGCGTGGCAAACTGAGTGCTGACAATTCCGACCGAACCTGATTCAGCGGTGAGAACAGCGGGTGTAGTGGTGGTCGACATACTTTTATGTTT
>JAIXVG010000041.1 GCA_027483145.1 Planctomyces sp. | reverse complement strand
ATCTCAATCGCCTATCCCTCCAACCACTCCAGCGGCCCACCCCGTACCGACAGTTCATCAATCCGCTTGCTCACATCCGGGTCTTCCACCACCGGCGGGGCGTGGTGCGGCTTAATTCGGGCATCAATCACCAGTGGCCCGCGGCAACCCCAATGCTTCGTGTGCACGAAGGAGCCAATCCCGTACACATCGCTGGCCGGGTTCGAACGGGTGAACGTCACCCATAGCCAGTTGTTGAGCGACTTCGCCGCAAACCGGGCATCGTCAACAATCGTGATAATCGGAAACTGCTGCAGACCACTACTAGACGACAGCTCCTCGCAAAATCGCTCGATAGTCGGGTCACTTTCCCCCCGCTGCTGGGCCGACTTAGGACCCGTTACGCACGCAATCCCCGGCAGGGCAATGGCCACATCACTAAAGCCCGCAGGCAGGCTCTCTACCTCACGAACTTCCTCGGGCAAAGTGCGAATAGCAGGCCCACATGCAGCAATGACCAGCTTCGAACCCTGGTTAAATCCCGCACCAGAGTAATCAAGCGTGTCGATCGTCGTTTGCGTCTGAAAGTGCAGGTCACGTCGCCAATCGACCCGCTCCAGCAGATGCCTCAAGAACCGCGGGATATCATGAATATCCAGCCCCGGCACATCCTCATGGGCCACAATTAGCAGATACTTGGCCAGCGACAACTGCCCCTGTCCCAGAATGGCGTTCGCACACGTCAGTAACTCTTGCGGAGTCCGCTGACCGTTATATGGAACGTATCGCTCGCTTCCAATCGCCAACAGCAACGGGTGAACCCCAGCCGCATCAACCGCATGCACCCCCTTCACACCGGCAATCACCGTCGGAATGATCGGCCCTGTGATTTCATGAATGATCTCTCCGAATGACGTGTCTTCCTGCGGCGGCCGTCCAACCACGGTAAATGGCCAAATCGCATCGCTTCGATGGTAAACCTTCTCCACCTCGACGACCGGAAAAGGATGAGCCAGACTGTAGTATCCCAGATGATCGCCAAACGGACCTTCCGGCAACGTCGCACTCGGGTCGATGCTGCCGGTAATACAAAAGTCGGCGTCCGCGTAGAGGCCAATCTCCCCTTTGGACCTCGCCATCCGAATCGGTCGTCCTCCCAGTGCCCCGGCGAACAACAACTCAGAAAGCCCCTCCGGCAGGGGCATCACCGCCGCCAGCGTCATCGCCGGGGGGCCACCAACAAACACATTAACCTTCAGCCTTTCCCCTTTTTCGATTGCGGCCGCATGATGCACCCCGATGCTGCGATGAATCTGATAGTGCAGCCCCATTTGTCGATCGGAGTACTCGTTCCCTCCAAACTGAACCCGGTACATTCCCAGGTTCGACTTGATAAACCCCGGCTGACGTGGGTCTTCTGTATAAACCTGCGGCAATGTGATAAACGGCCCACCATCCATCGGCCAGCTCTTAAGCCGTGGCAGCTCGCGAAGCGTGCACTCGTTGGCCATCACCGGCCCCGACCGCACCTTCCGCGTTAGCATATTTGGAAGCGCGAACGGCACCTTCCAGTACCGCCATGGTTTCTTCAGAAACGCATCTGGCTCGATCTTCAGCTCCACCAGTCGCCGCACCGTTTCGAGGGCGTCGCGAAACATGAATCGTGTTCGCTCGATTGATCCAAACAAATTGCTAACCATCGGAAATCGGCAGCCTTTGACCTTGGTAAACAAGATCGCCGGTCCGCCGATTGCGTAGGCCCGCCTCTGAATCTCAGCCGCTTCCAGCTGGGGATCGATTTCAATCTCAATCCGCCGTAGGTGCCCATGCCGTTCCAAATCGGCCACGCAGGCTTGCAGGCTGTGATAGCCCATCCTCAACGCTTTCTTGCTTTTTCAAGGGTGCCAGCGAAACCTGTCTCTCTGGCCAATTGGGGGGGCGAACACGAACTTCTCTCCCCAAAAAACCGAACTCCGCTCCGGTCTGTAACTCGTTCGGCCCAATCAGCTTTAGGCAATTGGTCGCATTACTGCCAGTTTACCGGTCAGAAAAACCTCTTAACCATTTTCTGGCAAACACTTTGAGCGTATCTTAGCGTAGTGGTGACGAGAGGAATTCTTTGCCAAAAACTGTCGTCCGGTACTTGGCTCGGTACAACTACACGCAATGATTAAATTAATTGGTGTGCCAAGGGTCAGGGCTGACGGATGAATGAATCCGTTGGCTCGTTACTCTTCATCCACACCCCCGCCACTACTGTCTCACCCTATCGCGACTACTGCATCTCGACCGCTGTATCGCAACCACCAATGAGGTTCGACCTCAAACCATTCCCTTGAAGGAGTCCCTTGTGATGAAGAACCTGTTCTCTGGCTGTCTGGCTGTTGCCTTGCTGGCTGCTGCCGTTTGGAGCGTCTCAATGTCTACTGCTGCTGAATCGACCGGATCGGTTTTGGGTTTTACTGTCAAATCGCTGGCTGGAAAAGAAGTCGACCTCCAGCAGTATAAGGGCAAAGTCGTTCTGGTTGTTAACGTGGCCAGCCAGTGCGGCTACACCCCTCAGTACAAAGATCTGCAGGCTCTCTACGAAAAGTACAAGGGCAAGGGGCTTGTTGTCGCGGGCTTCCCCTGCAACCAGTTCGGCGCTCAAGAGCCAGGAACCGCCGGAGACATCCAGTCGTTCTGCCAGAAGAACTACGGCGTCACCTTTGACATGTTCGACAAGATCGACGTGAACGGTGCCAACGCCAGTCCTTTTTATAAGGCCCTCAAAGAAGGAGTGAAGCCCGCCGCCGACATCAAGTGGAACTTCGAAAAGTTCCTGATCTCGAAAGATGGCAAGGTTGTCGGCCGGTACGGTTCTGGCGCAAAGCCAATGGGAAGTGAACTGGTCGCCGCCGTCGAAGCCGAATTGGCCAAGTAGTTCGTCGGCCACGGTTCAATTGGCCAATCATCCAAAATCTAGCACAAACAGCCTTTCGCCGATCTCGGTGAAGGGCTGTTTGTCTTTTTCACGATAAGAATGCTCTTTTTGGAAGAGACAAAATCCAGAACATCAACGGTTCGGAAATCTGCGAGAACGAATCAATAGCGCGTTTGTGCGATGGCCGTTTCTGAGTTCGATTAACCTCGTGCCTTCACATTCGCAAAACATCTGGCGATCGCAGCTTCGTTCGGTGACGTCATTGATCTCGCATATTCACGGCGACTGTCTGGCGAATTGAACCAGATCGCAGCAATGACGTTCACGACTTCGGTATTGGTCACTGATGTACTGAGTGTTGATGACCAGATAGGCCGACCCGGTTCGCGGCTCAACGCAGCCAGCCGAACGATGGCGATCAGCGGCGGCGCAACCGCGAGCTGGAACTAACATAAACCAATCACGCCCCTCTCTCGGATTCAGCGCCTGGTTCATCGTCTGTGGTCTTCAACACTTCGGGTTGCCCAATAACGTACCAAAGTTCCTCGCGACGGAACTTACCCCTTGCGATGCCGGCACCCTGAAACTCGACGACGAACAGCGCTGTCTTCCCCGGCTCGACGGCAGACACCACCCCCTCAATTCCAACACTGACAACGCCGGTAAGCCCGTCAGGGACCACTCGAACAGTGACTCGGTGACCGACTCGAAGTGGTATCCAGCACCGGATACACTCTCCGGGTACCTCTGCTCCGACTGGCACGCCCGGCCAGTACCGCCGATACCACTCATCGACCGGAAGGCCGATGCTCATGTGATAGCTAGACCCGCATACAGGGCACCGGCCGAATGGCATTCCCCCTCCCTTTGCGTCCTACCCCGAACGTCAAGATTCAGTGGCCGGGCCCGACTTTGCGGCCCCGGTCCTCTGCAGCGGTTGGTTCGGCGTTTGCGCTACACCCAATCAAAGTACCTGATCCACCACGACGGGATGCCTGTCACGCCTGGGTTACTGCCAGTGTATGCTGAGTCCAGTACGGCGGCTGGGACGTAAACATATCCGTGACGAGCAAGCAATTCCAGCACCACCACAAGCGACGGCTAGGGAAGTGGCTCACAGTCCCCGACCGTGGCCATGTCGCCGAAGTTACTGAACCGAATAAGCCCCTGCCGACCGTTGGGCAGCGGCAGGAATATTTGGCTATGGAAGCTAGCATCCTGAATGTGGACGCCGCTCTCAAATGTCACCGGTTCTCCGAGCGCGGCGGATAGCGCAGTCAAAAACTCGCTGAACCGAGCGGTCGCCGCCATGTAATCAAAGCCTGGCGGGTACTCCCAATGTGTAGGGTGGTCGTACGTGGCGAGAAGTTGGGCGTAGTCCATCGAGTGCGTCCTCGGCGGCCGATCAATCAAGATAACCAGGCGGCAGTCAAGAAACGTTGATGTAAAAATTCGCCCAAGCTGCCGCTCGGTTCGACCGCCGTGTTTGCCCTCGTTACGTGATGATGTCCGCCGCCGTGAAGTTCGAGTTTACCTTGCCTTCGAGTTCCTTGAACAACCAGACCAGAGGTTCCCGGCTCTTACCTTCCGTGCAGCCATCGATGATGTTAAACGCGAGAAATAGATTCCAGTCTTTGATATTGCTAAGCAACGCAGCCATTCGCTGCTGGTTGTAAGTACTCTTTGATTCGACTTGCCGCCATAGCGCGAACGGTTCGTCATGAAACTGCACCATCGCCAACAAGTCGGCATCATCACAAAAGTCGGCGAGGAATGACTTTGCCAGCGATGCATGGCTGGCTGTGTCAGTAATTGGGACGCCGGGTTTTGAATCAGCCTTGAAGGAATCATGCGTATGAACCAACAGTTTCAGTTTCCACCAGTCCGTTTCGGAAAGCTTTGGTTTCAGTATCTCAAGGTTCGGCTCGATCTCTGCAATGTGTGCGCGAACGGTGCCTTCAGGATGTCCCGAACGAGCCTCGCCCCAATCGAGGTTGCGTTGATATCGCGCGTCGGCGATGACAGATTGAAACGTCGAGGCGTAGTCCATGGAATGTCGATGTCTGCTTGAGGGCGAACGGCAAGGGTAACCCGGTGACGGCGAGCGACGATGATTTGGCGTGCAGAAGTACCACCGCAACTCGGCTCGCATCGAATTATCATGCTGTCGTGTATTGTGTTTCGATGAGACTGGCTTACCGAAATTCGAAGTAACCTATTTGATGCCATGAAAGTATAGTATTCGGCGGGCATCTTTCGTGTCTAGCTGTGTGAGCCCAGTGACACCATACGCATGCAAAGCGTGGTCGCGCGATCGGAGCAATTCTGCGAAGAGATCGATTGCTGCAGGAAGTCTTGAATCGGCAAGCACATGCAACAAGATTCGGCTGACTTGTGAATCCCGTTCAAGTTCAACTCGTGTTGCCGTAATCAGTTCATCTGAGTGATCGTGGGCATTTACCTGCAGTTCATGGCATATAATGTCGATCCAAGATCCCTGCGTATTTGGACGGAGCAAGAGTTCAACGCATTTTGCAACACCCGGAAAGCGAGGGTATTCCTGTTTCCATCGCCGAACGTCGGGGTCGACTGACGGTTTCATTTTGAACTCGTATTCGACAAAAAATGAGGACGGGCCTATAGAGCATAACGATCAAAGTAACTCCGCGGCGTTTAAGAACGATTGATTTCGGAATCCGCGCGATCCGCCGGTCAGGCTGACCGACTTCTTGACCAGCTTTTTTGATTATTGCTTCATTTTGTTGTCACGGGAAAATACTCAACACTGTGGTTGTTCCAGATTTCGACCGGATACCGACGATCGCTTGGAATCTTACCTGCGAGTGCATCCGCGATGATGTCAGTTGCCGGCACGTCAAGTGAACCGTAAACGGCAGCACGAACGCCGTGAGCGGAATCGATATATGCGGTAATTGTGCGCATTTCGTCAATCAACGGCGGCAACCAAGTAACAGGCTTTCCATCGTCGAATGGATAAGCCCCAACATCCCAGTCTTCGGGCATGCCACCCATCGGAATGCCAGCATGAACCCACCGTCCTTCGTCGTCGCGTATTGTCGATTGCGCAAATGGAGAGGAAGCACCGCAAGCATGTTTGTAAGTGCCGATCAGCGACTCACAGCCATCTTCAGTGAAGTCGAACGAAGTGATACGAGTTTGGAATTGCGGATCAACATTTCGTTGGCGAAACGGGCCAGTCAGGCGACTGTACTTCCACATTGAGTCAGCAATTTGCATCGCTTCAGGCACCGGCCTCGGTCCACAAAACATCAGCGTGTCGATCGAGCCGCCAGACCAAGCATCAGGGCTGTGGAAGCAATGTGTCATGTGCTCTGCTGCGTAACAGATATTCGACCGCCTAAGTGCGTTAGAATTTTCGCAGTCTGGCGGTGAGGCATCGACATGTCAATCTTGATGCGTCTGACTTTTAATCCAGTGGCGACAGACCGCTGATTGAAATCCCGTGCCTCACCGCACCTGGCTCCAATGCCATGACGCAATCTTCACAATCGTGACTTGATAGCCAAAGTGGCACGCCCGCAGCATCTCGACCAGATCATCCCATTGAGCCACGGTTTCTCATACAAGTCGCTCATGCCTGCCGGGTGAAACATCCGGCTTATCGCACGGAACAATCGTACGTGGCGTCGGTCGAGCGTCCATTCTGTTTCACGGCCAGCGTCACCCTCTTGAGCTGGGACTGACAGCGGTTGTCGTGTAGGCGGGATCGACCGAACGCGTCGAATGACGGGCTTGGCCATGCGGTAGATCATTGGACGACGCCAGAATCCGACGGGACTGCCCTCGATCCCGTCTGGGGTTAAGCTGACTAATCAGGAACCGACCACGGTCGTCCCAAGTAGAAATCCCAGCGACAAAAATTTCTCTTGGTTGCCTCGTGTCTCCCGGCTGGAACGGTTCCCCACAGGGGCCAGTCCCCCGCCCGGGTTTCGCGGTCCAAAGAATCATCTGCTGTACGCCCCACTGGTTTGTCGGTGAAACCGCCGGCCACCAGTGGGGCGTATTGTCATTCAGGCCAGCCGGTTCTGGCACGATGGTCCCTTCCTTACTCGCATACGTTGGAAACTCCTCCGAAACCGTCTATCTTGTCACCTTCAAGTGGTTCGCTTGCAGATCACTCGATAACGATCCGATCGGCTCGTGAACCACAATTTAACACGATGTCTTAATTGGCTGCGAGTTCCTGCCTCTTAGTCATCGGGCGTCAAAACCGGCCAGACGAAAACCCCCAGCACCTTCTCAGGAGAGGCTTCCCCACATGACAGCAGCAGGCTGGGTCAACGCATCCCTGTTGCTGCTGACGGCATTTGGGCTTTCAAAGTTCGTGATCGTCTTCATCAACTATCTGTCAGCCCTAAAGCTTTCGTACCGCTTTCTGCGAAACCTGAGCATCGTTCACGACTTTACACTGCTGACGTTAGTCCCCGTTCTATTCGTGGTTTTTGGTCTCACTGGCCCCCAGTTGCTCCTTGGCTCAACGTCGATCTTCGAAATCTGGCAACAAGGCAATGCGACTTCTTCCATAGTTGCCCTGTCGGCTCTCAATGGAATGGCGGTGATCGGAATTGCCTGGTGGATTCGCGATGCGCTGCGGCATCAGCTCTATCAACTTCCTCGGCAAACCAAGCGAGTCTCACAAAACCGGCTCGACCTGATCCAGTTACTTTCGCAAGACCTCGACGCCAGCGGACCCGAACGCTGGCTCGCCCGGCTTCCCGGCAACGAACAGTTCCAGCTCGACATCCAAACGCTGGAATGCTCTTTTCCAGAACTTCCGCCCGAGTGTGCAGGAGTCACCATTGCTCACTTCTCCGACCTCCACTTTCGTGGGGCTGTTGATCTGGCCTACTTTCGGGCCGTGTTTGCCGAGGTCAGTCGCCTGAACGCCGATCTCGTTGTTTTTACTGGCGATCTACTCGATGAAATTGAGCGACTCGACTGGCTCACCGAAACGTTTGGTCAAGTAAACGCTCCGCTTGGCAAGTTCTTCGTGCTGGGAAATCACGATTGGTACACGGGGGCTGACACCATCCGGCCCGAATTGGCCAAGCTCGGCTGGCAAGATGCGACGCGGGGGCCATTTTGCATCGAGCGCGGCAACTCGGCAATCGAACTCGT
>JAIXVG010000545.1 GCA_027483145.1 Planctomyces sp. | reverse complement strand
TACCATCGTTGGTGTTTCGTCAGCTAGAGAACTAACGACTACCCGAATGAAGGCGATTCAGGTCCGGCTGAAGGAACCATTCTTCCACGAATATTGGCGGGCTGCCATCGACCGGGTTCGGCGGTCGAGGTTCTGCCAAGGCGGTGGACCGGATAAGTGGCGAGCGGACCTCGATTGGTTTTTGCGGCCAGACACCGTCACGAAAATCATCGAAGGCAAGTACGACGATCGATATTCACAAACAAGCGTATCGCCATCTCGTAACGAGTTGGACAACTGGGCCGATCAAGATGATTCCGTCGATGAGCGACTGACTCAGCCCAAAGTCGAACGGCCAGAGCTAATTGACTTTAAGGGAGGCCAGACATGCTAAGTCGTAAATTGTTTTCGAACATGATTCATGAAGTCGGCATTGAACTTGGAAAAGAGATCCCTGCAGAACGGGCCAAACGCTACTATCGTCGCGTTCGCGACTTAACGAATGAGCAGTTCATTGCTGGCATGGATGCAGCGATGGCACAGCAAGAGTTCCAGTGTTTGCCAATGCCCGCCGTAGTTCGTCGCTTGGCGTTGGGTGACATCGATGCAAGAGCAATGGAATTAAACACTCGATTTAGAACCGCTATTCGTCAATTTGGAAGCTATGCCCAGATTGATTTTGGTGAGTTCGAAAATGTGGTGATTCGGCGACTCGGTAGCTGGACGTGGCTGTGCCAGTCGAGTACGGAACAACTCGATCGACTCGAAAGTCAATTGGTCCAGATCTACAAGCAAGTCACGAGAGAGAACAATTTCACGGTCGATGAAATCAAACCGATCGTTGGGGCTATTGACCCCAATGTTTCGGTCGAGAAGCTGAGGATTGTTCTGAAGTCTTCCCTTCCATCGTTGACGTTTCATGTGCAGCCCGCCCGGCTTGAAGAGCAACACGACAAAAGGCCAAAGCTAATGGCCGCAAAGTCGACTACGGCATTGGCAGATGCCTGGAGCGTGCCACCAGCTGAGATGCTTTCAACGGACAAGCCCCGGCCAGCCCGGCCTATCATTTCGCAGCGACAAGAAACCGAGCAACTGCAGAATGATCGGCCGAAACTACCGTGGTCGGCAGCTGACGCAGCACGGCTGGCGGCCTTACGTGACAAGCAAAACGCGGGGATCAATCCGCCGAAAATCATCCACTCAGCCCCTACCAAAATAGCTGCGGGGCCTTAACGACCACGACGTGGTTTACCCGTTCCCGAATAGGTTGACTTGCGGTCGATGATTGGACGATGTAGTTGTCATTCCACGTTTACCTCTTCAAGGACTAAGCCTTATGGCATCAATTTTCCAACGCGGCGAATGTTTCATCGTTCAATTCACGGGGTTGGACAATAAACGGCGGACAATCTCGCTGGCCGGAGCAACTGAGAAGCAAGCAGCCGTTGTGCTGGAACATCTGCAGGCCCGAGTCTCAGCCGCTAAGTTTGGGGTTCCTGAACCACCGGCAACATTGGCTTGGTTCAGTAACTTGCCCGATGCCCTGGCCCATAAGCTGGCTGCGGCCAAGATGCTGTGGTCCGGGGAAGTTGAGGCCATTCAACCTAAGGCCGAGCAATCCCAGCTTGGCCCATTTGCTGATGCTTACCTGGCTAAGCGAGTTGATCTAAAGCCAGCCAGCCGGACCAGCATTGCCAATGCCATTCGCAACTTGAAGGCGTTCTTTGGCAACACCAAGAGGCTGGAAGAGATCACACCGGCCGATGCGGATGACTTTGCCCGCTGGTTGGGGACTGGGGCGCGAAGCGGGCTTAACGGCGGAACGCCGGGACTGTCGCTAGCCACCAAAGGCAAACGATTACAAATCTGCGTCACGCTATTTCGGGATGCGGTCCGTCGAAAGTTGATCGACGCGAATCCATTCGCTGACATCAAGAAGCCAGCGGTCTGCAATCCCGAGCGGCAGCGGTACATCCCAGTCGAGTACGCCGCGCAACTCATTGAGGCCACCAACGATTCCGAATGGAAGTGCCTGTTGGCCATGTCGCGATATCAAGGCTTGCGGATTCCCACTGAACCATTCAGCCTGAAATGGTCAGATGTGGACTGGGAGAAAGGTCGGATATCCATCACCTGCGTCAAAACCAGCCATCACCTGGGCAAAGGTCGACGAGTGATGCCGATCCTACCGCAGACCTTGCCTCACCTGCAGGCGTTGTGGGATGTGGCCAGCGAGGGGGCTGAGTATGTGTTCGAACGTCTGCGAAACCGGGCATCGAACACCGGAGCCAACTGGGGAGCGGTCAACCTGCGAACTCATCTACTGCGGCTGATTGATCGGGCAGGTCTCACCCCGTGGCCGAAACTGTGGCACAACATGCGTGCATCAGCACAAACTGATTTGGCTGACAAACTTCCCGGCCATGTGGTGTCACAATTTCTGGGAAACAGCGAGGCTGTAGCTGCCCGGCATTACCTGCAGGTAACAGATGAACACTTCACTTTGGCACAATCAGTCTCGACGGTGTTACCAGCAGGATCAAAAACAGTCCCCTTTGCAGCGCTGCAGAAAGCGCAGCCGTACACTACAAAAATCGACCAGAATGCGACCGCTGGAAATGCAAAAACCCCTATTTTCAAGGGGTTTTCACATCAAGGGATGGGCGATGAGGGATTCGAACCCCCGACATCCACTGTGTAAGAATGGCGCTCTAACCAGCTGAGCTAATCGCCCGAAAAATGTACTTAAGTGCAAAGTATAATCGGCCAGCGGCGGAATGAACACCAGTCAGAATCGAAATCGGCCTGCCTGGAACACCGCTACAAAACCACAAGGAGACACATCGCAAACCTTTTCTTCAAAACGCTTTACATCACGAGGACACAATTACAAGAAGCCCAGAACGGTTTTGGCGATTGCCTCATGGCGTCTAACTTTATGGCCGTGACCCAGCATCCAGAGCCAGTAAGCAATAGACCCATCTCCCCGATTTGAAGTTCGGAGACGAAGCAGGTCGCGGGGGCAAACTGGTAGGCAAGCGGTTACTTCTTTCCCTGCGACCGCTGCATCTGGAAAAATGCCTGCAAAATTCCGCGGCAGTCGTCGGCCATCACTCCTCCCAGCACGGCACAGCGGTGATTGAGGCGGGGGTCATCAGTGATAGAGTAAAGGGTATGGCACGCGCCAGCCTTCTGATCGGTGGCACCATAAACGACCGTCGGAATTCTGGCTTGAACGATCGCTCCGGCACACATCGGACAAGGTTCAAGCGTAGAGTAAATCGTGCATCCAGAAAGTCGCCAGTCCTGCAGATGCTCTGCTGCTTGCGTGATCGCAATCATTTCGGCGTGGGCGGTCGGATCGCTTAGGGTCTCACGCTGGTTGTGGGCGGAGGCGATGATTTGGCCATCATGAACAATCACCGCGCCAATGGGGACCTCCCCTTCTTCAAATGCCGTTTCAGCTTCACGCAAGGCCTTCCGCATCCATTCGTCGTGCAAGCTGAGTAGATTAGGGGACTGATCGATCATGGGAGGGCTGGCTTATCGAGTACTTCTTAGCAGTGAGTATGTCACGGTTTGAGCGGCAAACCTCGCTCGCAGTTCTGCCGCTGGCACACCATAACGCCAATAGCAGAGCAGTTCAAAACATGACTGCTGAAACGAATGGTTTTGCGTGTCAGCAGTCCTTGATTTGACATAGCGGATTTCTGAAGGTCTTTGGATTCGTCCAGGTTCTCATGACTCTGGCAACTTGAAAGAAGAGACCCGACCACCCGCGTGGTCGGGTCGGTGGAACTTTGCGGACTGGTTCGAAAAATCAACGCTATTTCGAACAAACACCATCGCGGAAGAAACGCAGTTCCAACTCCGCAGCATCAGGGAACCGCAAAGTCGGGGTCCATCCAATGGTTGTTGAGCATCCACTCGGCGGCAAGTCGTGGCCAGACTTCTGTGCCGTGCATGTGAACCGCCAGACCAACGCCATGGACACCCCGTTCAAAGACATGCAGTTCAGCCGGAACGCCAGCTTTCCGCAGGGCCATGTACATCAGTACGCTGTTCTCGGCTGGCACGGGCGTATCTTCACCGGTATGAAAAAGAAACATGGGAGGGGTATCGCTGGTGACACGCTCATGCGTCGAGAGTTCTTTGAGCCGCGTCGGTGTCGCGTCTGGTCCCAACAAGTTTGTCCTTGATCCCCCGTGTGTGTAGGGATCTTCCAATGTGATCACGGGATAGCATAACAGCACAAAATCGGGCCGCGACGAAACCCGTTCGATTGGATCGGTCGCATCGGGTACACCTGCCAGAATGGTTGTAGCCGCCGAGGACGCCAAGTGCCCACCGGCAGAAAAGCCAATCATGCCCAATTTGCTCGGATCAATATTTTCGGACGCGGCGTTGGCCCGCACCCATTGAATAGCTCGTTGAGCATCCTGCAGCGCAGCGGGATAGCGATAGCGCGGAGCCAGTCGATAGGTCAGTACATAAGCCTTCAAGCCTTGCGAATTAAGCCAAACTCCAATTTGATGACCCTCGTGATCATTCGCGAGTCCCCCATAGCCACCGCCGGGAACCACAATGACCGCTGCCTTCGTCGTGTTGGCGACCGTTGGAGTATACACCGATAAAAGCGGAACATCGGCTGGTTCTGTTCCAACAG
>JAIXVG010000588.1 GCA_027483145.1 Planctomyces sp. | reverse complement strand
TCGGAGGACTCCCGGAATGCGTGCTTTTTCCAGCGATGTAGCCTTCACTCCTGCGGTGAAGGCTGTTCAAACCGAGAAAGGCTCTCGGGCGGGCTATGCCCGCATGGAATCTGGCGGAAGTTGGGAGACGACTGTCACCCCGGACCTGATGGGTTTTCTCGCCGATCTCGACATGTTCTATTTGGGAACAGTGAACGCGGAGGGGCAGCCCTATATCCAGTACCGGGGCGGTTCACCGGGCTTCCTCAAGGTTATTGACGAGAAGACTTTGGGTTTTGCCGACTTTGGCGGCAATAGGCAGTACATTACGCTCGGCAACCTGTCCGAGAACCCCAAGGCGTTCATTTTTCTGATGGATTATGCTCGCAGCCGCCGCATCAAATTGTGGGGCAATGCTCGCGTGGTTGATAACGATCCGGGCTTGCTCGACCGATTGCGAGATCGTTCGTATCCGGGAAAGGTCGAACGGGTCATCTTGTTTGAGATCGAGGCGTGGGACGTGAATTGTCCACAACACATCCACAAACGGTTCTCGCAGAAGCAAGTCGTTCCTGTCATCGAACAATTGCAGGGCAGGATTACGGAGTTAGAAGCTGAAATGCGTCGGCTCAAGGGTGAATGAGTCGGCTGTCCAGCGGTTTGGCTCACGAGAAAAACGTTCGAAGTTCCGCCTTGATGGTGCCGATACTTGTATGTACAATAATTGTCGTCGCAAAGAAGGGACGCGAATATGGACAAGCCAGCGACCAGTATCGATACCATCGCCAAGACCTGTATTGCAGGTCGAGTGCGGATATTGAATCGAGTTGTGACAAACATTTACGACGACGCACTGCGTCCGCTCGGCCTGAAGATCAGTCAAGGCAATATCCTGATCGTGACCGGTAAAATGGGTGTCGCCACCCCAGTGCAGGTTTGCGAGTATCTGCAGCTCGATGTCTCAACCCTAAGCCGAAATGTGGAGCTGATGCGCAAGAACGGATGGCTGGAAGAAGTTCCAGGAGAAGATGCTCGCAGCCGTCCCTTCCGGTTGACATCGGCAGGAAAACGACTGATCGAGAAAGCAATGCCCGCTTGGGAAAAGGCTCAGGAAGAAGCCAGGAAGTTGCTGGGTGACGAGTTCGTCTCCCTGCTCAATCATGCCGCCAAGAGAGTTCGAGATTCGAATCGTACCTGACGATCTGTTTTTTTGCTTAGATACTTGCATATACAACATAAGGTGATGCCATGAATCTTGCTGAAGATCAAACAGCCACAACAAGCCGCTTGGACTCGACCAAGCTTGATGCAAGTTGGATCAAGCAACTTGCTCTCGGCAACGGTGCCGACGACGCAGGGTTGGTCGAGATTAGTCATCCGGCACTCGATGACCAGCGAGCCGACATTCTGAAGTTCTACCCCAGAACAAAAGCGTTGCTGGCGATCGTTTGTCGCATGAACCGGGAGCCGATCCGTAACCCGGCACGTTCGGTAGCGAATCTGGAGTTCCATACGACAGGCGAAGAGGTGAATGATGCGTGCCGGGCTGTCGTGACTGCCTTGGAGCGTGAAGGTATCCCGGCCATCAACCCGCCGATGGGCTTCCCGATGGAATCTGACCGCTGGCCGGAAAAGATGTGGGTTGTCTCCCACAAGCCGGTTGCCGTTGCCGCCGGCATGGGAATGATGGGAATTCATCGTAACGTTATTCACCCGAGGTTCGGTAACTTCATCCTGCTGGGGACAGTTCTCATTGGGGCAGAAGTCACCGAGTACAACCGCCCCATCGACTACAACCCGTGCCTGTCCTGCAAACTCTGCGTGGCGGCATGTCCGGTCGGAGCGATCTCGCCGGATGGCAAGTTCGATCTGGCCTCCTGCTACACGCACAATTATCGAGAGTTCATGGGTGGCTTCGGCGATTGGGTCGAAAACGTCGCTGATGCCAAGAATGGCTTGGACCTGCGCAAGAAAGTCACTCGCCAAGAAACGGTTTCGACGTGGCAAAGCCTCGCCTTTGGGCCGAACTACAAGGCGGCATACTGCCTTTCGGTCTGCCCTGCGGGTGAGGACGTGATCGGGCCGTTCAAGGCCGACCGCAAGGGTTTCCTGAACGAGATTGTGAAGCCGCTCCAGGAGAAAGAAGAGACGATCTATGTCGTTCCGAAGTCGGACGCCGAAGATTACGTGAAGCGCCGCTTCCCGCATAAGAAGGTGAAAACAGTACGGGGTAGCTTATTGCCACGCACGATCGCTGGATTCCTCAGCGGAATGCAGCACACGTTTCAGCGAGGGCAGTCCGAAGGATTGAATGCCGTCTTCCACTTCACCTTCACCGGGAAGGATCCCAAGACGGCTACGGTGGTCATTCGAGACAAGACCATCCAGGTAGCTGACGGCTACGAGGGGACCGCCGACCTCCATCTCACCGCCGACAGCGAGACGTGGCTCGGCTTCCTGGCAAAAGAGCGCAGTCTGCTGTGGGCGCTCCTACGTCGAAAGATTCGGATCAAAGGATCACCACGCCTATTGATCGCCTTCGGCAAGTGTTTTCCTTCGTAACTCGGTTTCAGACAGTTTCTTTCACCATAACCAATTGGGAGGCTTTGCAATGATTCGACCAAGGGTTTTAGTAACCGGCGCCACGGGAAAGACGGGAACCGCACTCGTCCGTGAACTCCGCGATCGGGATTGGCCCGTGCGGGCCGTCGTTCATACTTCGGATGCGCGAAGTGAGCGGCTGCGACAGTTGGGTGCCGAAGTTGTGATCGCAGCCGTCTACGATCCGGATGAGCTCCGACAAGCATTGCGGGGCGTGCAGCGAGCCTATTACTGCCCGCCCTTCCATCCGCAGATGCTTTACAGTGCTGCCGCCTTTGTCGCTGCCGCTCGCGACTCGCAGCTCGAGACGATTGTCGGCCTGAGTCAATGGCTCGCAAGCCCCAACCATCCGTCGCTCCACACGCGTCAGGTCTGGCTCGTAGAGAAGATGTTGGCGAACGTGCCAGGCGTCGCTTACGTGAACCTCAATCCCGGGTACTTTGCCGACAATTATCTGCGACTCATCGACTTCGCCTCTCTGCTGGGCGTCTTCCCTATCCTGACCGGCGAAAGCCGCAACGCTCCGCCCTCGAACGAGGACATCGCTCGCGTCGCGGCTGCACTGCTGATGGACCCCGAGCGGTATGCTGGGAAGAGCTTCCGCCCGACGGGTCCGAAATTGCTGTCTGCCTACGACATGGTTGGCATTCTTCGCAAAGTGCTCGGCCATCCGGTACTGGGCCTCCGCATGCCGTTCTGGATGTTCGTCCGGGCCGCACGGTTGCAAGGCGTCAGCGCTTTCGAGTTGCTGGGCTTCCGGGACTACATCACTGATCACCAGCAAGGCGCGTTTGAATTCGGCGCTCCGACCAATGTCGTCGAGAATCTGACCGGGCGGCCCGCAGAGGACTTCGAGACCACCGCACGCCGCTATGCCTCCATGCCCTTCGCTCGGAAGACGTTCACCAATCGGGTGCGTGCATTTGTGAACTTCAATCGTGTTCCATTTAGCCGCGGGTACAACCTCGATCGATTCGCCCGGCAGCAATTCCACCCCGTACCGTGCAATCCGGAGTTCGCCATGGAGAACGATTGCTGGAAAGACGAGCACCCAACGCTAACGACGGCGGAACTTACTTTCGAAAGTACAACTAAAGGAGGAATGCGATGAACATGCTCAATGATCCCGCGTTGAAGGTTAGACACCCTCTTGAGAACCGGATACCACCGCCACTGGTCGTGGTCCTGATTGGAGTGGCGATGGCGGGTCTTGCTTGGATTACTCCCCCGGTTGAGATCGGAGGTAACAGGCAGTTTGTTGCTGGCGGGTTAGCGGTGGCCTTGGGAGTTCTAGTCGTTATACAAGGAGCCAGAACGTTCTGGCGGAACAAAACGACCATCAACCCGGTGGACATTGAAAGCGCTTCGGCACTAGTCACCAGCGGCGTTTTTGGTTACAGCCGAAATCCCATGTACGTCGGGTTCACGGCTATGCTCGTCGGCTGGGCCGTATGCCTGGCCGCACCGTGGGCATTGGTGGGGCCGGTCGCCTTCCTCCTGTTCACCAACCGCTTCCAAATCATCCCG
>JAIXVG010000613.1 GCA_027483145.1 Planctomyces sp. | reverse complement strand
TTGCGGGTGATGGCATCGCACTTAAGGGTGAGCCACCAGCGCAGGGCATCGAGGGCAGGAGGATTCTTCTGGTCATCTTTGGGGAGGAGGTCAAAGTAGCTGGGAATGTTCTTGCCGGCCTCAAGCTTATCAACGCCGACGAGCTTCATCCGGTAGTCAGCCTCGATAATGACCTTGGCGACACGGCTTTCTGCTGGAACACCCCAAACCACGATGTCTTGCCGTCCCAAGTGCTTTTGCAACTGGTTTACCCAATTCCTGACGCTGGCCGGATTGAGCGGGCCCTTCGCCTGGGAGGCTTCGGCAAACTGCTTGAGGGCAGCCACATTGGCATCACGGGTGTTGATCGAGCAGCCAAAGTCAGACTGGCCCGACATAAAGACTCGCAGCACTGTCACCAGATCGTCAAGCTGATAGGTCGGTCGCTCGGTCACTGCACTAACCGCCTGACCCGCTCCATTTCGCTTCCAGCCCCCGGCCGGACCGGCAACGACTACTTCCTTGGACTCGGGGATCACGAACACGTATTGAATAGTGGTTAGACCAGCCAACTGCTGCATCGAATCGGGGATGGTCTTTCCCTCGGCCAACCGACGTGAAACTTCCTGTTCGAGCTTGGTCAGCGAGACGAATCGAAGTTCGCTTTGTTCCTGTAAGTTCTTGTTGAGTGCCACCTGCCGTGCTTGATCACGAACGCCAGCCAGTCGATTCCCTGTTTCAACATTGGAGATTCGTTCGAGCAACCCATTCGGATTGACTTTGACCCCGGTATTGAACGGGGACATCGACCCACCAGCCCCATCCTCTTCTTCCCAACTGCCGGAGGTGTTGGCTTGAATCAGGGCCATCAGCTCGGAGAAGTCGGCCTGGGCACCACCCTGCGAGGTTGAGGCGGCACGTTCGCGACGAGCGGCGACGCGCGATGCGATTCCGGGAACCCGTGAAACGCTACCACGAGAATCGTGCGTTCCGCCCGCAGCGGCCTGGGCCACAGAAATTTTGGTAAACGCAGCCGCCTGATCGTCACCAGTCGCCAGTTTGCTGGCCGCATCGAGGGCGGGGCCGAATTCACCGCTGGCCAGGAAGTCGTCAACGGAGGCCGCCTGAGCTGCTCCTGCTCCCAACAGCGATAGCGTGGTGACAGCCGCAAAACCCTGACAGGTCAGCGAAGCCCAAATCGATCCTGAACTCAACACGTTTTGATTGCCAAACCAAGCCATTAGTCGGTCCTCTCAAGCGGCTTTCTGGCGGTTTGCCCCTACTGGGTCGTATGGCCAGAATCGCAAAATTTCGCTGGTCTCACCCCGTCACCATCCCCTGTTGCCAAGCCATCGTCAAGCAGAAAATCGAAATTCTGGCTTCGCTTCAATCGGCACCACTGGCAACCCCGTTGGTTGCGATACAATCGCTACCACAGTTCGCCAGTCAAACACGGGACAGATGAAAGCCTCCTGGGACTACAACTCCTCGAACGCAATCATCGGCTGGGTGACAAGTCTTCTGCGGCAATTTTGACCGATGCCGCAAACAGAGGAGAATTCTTTTGCCGGAACTCCCGGAAGTCGAGACGATGGTGCGCGGGATCGATCCGGTCGTGCGAGGTCGGCAAGTTGTGGCAATCAGCGAATGCCCAACAGCTTGCAAACCACTGACGGTCGTTCCCGGTCTTCCCGAAATTCAGAAGGCTTTGGTTGGGCAAACCATAAGGGCAGTCGTCCGAATCGGAAAACGGGTTGTCTGGCAGATGGCCAACGAACTGACGCTGGCCATCGAACCCCGGATGACCGGGCTGATGCTGCGTAGCGACCCTCCCGACGAAGCCCATTTGCGTCTCCGTTTCGACTTGAAGCTGGGGAAAGCCCGTTCGATCGTTTGGTTCTGGGATCGTCGCGGACTTGGAACCGTTAAGCTTTACCAGCCGGGAGAGTTCGAGCAGACGGTCATCGGCCAGCTACTGGGGACCGATGCCCTTTCGATGACAGCCAGCCACTGGCAAAAATTGTGTGCCGCAACCGATAGGCCAATCAAGGTTTTGCTGCTCGACCAAAAACGTGTCGCGGGGATTGGCAACCTGTATGCCAGCGAAATTCTGCACGCCGCACAGATTCATCCCGCTGTGCCCGCGTCATCGCTCACACCAAAGCAGATTCTGGAACTCGATCGATTCGTACGGTCGATTCTTCAGACGGCGATCGAGTACGAAGGCTCAACGCTTGGCGATGGGACCTATCGAAATGCCCTTAATCAGTCAGGAAGCTATCAGAACGCCCACCAGGTCTACGCACGAGTTGGTGAGTTATGCCAGCGGTGCGGCGGAAGCATCGAACGTTTTGTTCAAGCGCAACGAGCGACGTTCTTCTGCCCCGGCTGCCAGGTAATTGGCAAACAGCGGAAACGCTAGGCGGCATGCAGAGATCGAACTACTGCGGGGGTTGATGGGTTTGCACTTCGCCTCCCTCTTTTCGATGGAAGTTGCAACCAACGAGTATCATGCCAGATGGGGCCAATTACTCGTTCCAGTCGGCTGCCCACAATTGGCTGGTCCCGTCCGGAGTGCGGGTTGAAGTGAACATAAGCGTTTTACCGTCAGGGCTGAACACGGGAAGAACGTCGGCCGATTTGCCAAAGGTCACTTGTCTTGGCTCGCCCATCAAGAAAGTCTCATCGGTTGAAGAAAAATCAGCCGCAAACAATTTGAAGTAAGCCTTCATTGGCCCCTGGCTGTAGTCGGCCCGAGACCAAATCAGCTTATTGCTGGTGGGATGAAAGTAGGGGCACCAATTCACTTCTTCTAAGTTATGTGTGAGTTGAAATTCGTGCTTTCCATCAACTGAAATCGCGTACAACTGCAGCATGTGCTCTTTATGGCGATCACTCCGAAAAATGACCCAGCGGCCGTCAGGACTGAAAAATGGGCCACCATCGTAGCCTGGCTGATTGGTCAGTTGCCGCACGTTATCGCCATTCGCATCCATGATGTAGAGATCGGCATCACCATCGCGTGACGATGTGAACACAATGTGCTTGCCGTCGCTCGAAAAGCTTCCCTCGGCATCGTAGCCGGGTGTGTCGGTCAGTCGCTGAAGACCAGTCCCATCAGGGTTAATCAGATACAAATCCATGTGGGGATCGAAATCCCATTGATAGCGGCGTTTCCCCCCTTTGGCTGCTTCCTCTCTTGCTGCTTTCTCCGTCAGGTCGAGCTGCGGGTCGGTATGGGCTGATGCAAACAGGATTTTGCTTGAATCCGGGGCGAAATAGGCACATGTTGTGCGCCCCCGGCCCGTGCTTAACAGGCGCGGATCGTTTCCACCAATCGACTGCACATAGATTTGGTAAAAGGGATAACCAATCGGAAACGCCTGAAACACAATCTGTGTTCCGTCCGGCGAAAAGTATCCTTCGCCCGCCCGCGGAAAGCCCTTTGTAATTTGCCGCAAGTTAGTCAGCCGCTTGGCTTCGCTGGCCGCCTCGTCTGCAGTTAGTGGTTCAACAGGTCCTGCTCCATTCGCAGAGGCCAAGATCGAGCTAACCAATAGG
>JAIXVG010000245.1 GCA_027483145.1 Planctomyces sp. | reverse complement strand
CGACGGCGCGTTATGGGTGATCGTCGTATTATTTCTTTTGATGGGAAACTTCCGTACCAGTCTCAGTTCCCTCACCTCGATGCCGCTTTCGATCCTCCTCACAATCCTAGTGTTTCATTGGTTCGGTATCACGATCAACACGATGACTTTGGGCGGGATCGCGGTGGCAATTGGCGATTTGGTAGACGACTCGATTGTGGACATCGAAAACATTTACCGCCGCCTGAAGGAGAACCGGCAGCTCCCAGCCGGGCAGCAACGCTCACCCCTGGACGTAGTCTACGATGCCTCGTGCGAGGTGCGGAATTCGATTGTCTACGCGACGTTAATCGTGATTCTTGTCATGTTCCCGCTGTTCTCGATGGGAGGCTTAGAAGGTCGTATGTTCGCGCCGCTAGGCATGGCTTACATCATATCGCTGCTTTGCTCGCTGGTAGTCTCGCTGACATTCACGCCTGTACTCGGTTCGATTCTGTTGCCGCGAGCGAAACTGCTGGATGATCAATCTGACCCGCTGCTCCTGCGATGGATCAAACGTGCTGATGCAGTCGTACTTCGGTTCACGTTGCGGCACGCGACGCTGATTCTGACCTTCGTCGCGGTTCTGGTGACACTGTCCTTTACCAGCATTTTCTGGATGGGAGGCGAATTTCTGCCGCCTTTCAATGAAGGAACGCTGACGATCAGCCTGCGGATGGAACCAGGGACGAGCCTCGACGAAAGTCAGCGCATTGCCGAGCGCGTCGATGGCCTGATTCTTGACGTACCAGAAGTTTTGTCGGTTTCTCGCCGGACGGGGCGAGCGGAACTCGATGAGCATGCAGAAGGTGTGAATTCGTCCGAGATTGATGTGCAACTTGCAGAGCATAATCCCCCAAAACCTGGATGGAGCTACGCAGCGTTGCGGCTGATTCCGATTGCTCACCTGTGGGGCTTTGATTCCGCGGGCCGTTCCCGCGAATTGGTCATTGCAGACATTCGCGACCGCATTGCGCAAATTCCCGGAGCCGCAGTCAACATCGGCCAACCGATCTCACATCGCCTCGACCATATGATGTCTGGCATCCGTGCACAAATTGCCGTGAAAGTCTTCGGGCAGGATCTGCGTGAGCTCCGCACAGCTGCATACGATATGCAAAGCCGAATGCAGTCGATCCCCGGTATCGTCGATTTGCAGATTGAGCCGCAAATCGAGATTTCCCAGATTCGCCTGCGCGTGAAACGAGATGAAGCTGCCCGTTATGGACTTGCACCGGGCGATGTCGCTGACCTATTGGAGACTGCCTACAAAGGGCAAGTCGTGTCTCAGGTGCTTGACGAGGATCGCTATTTTGGTCTCGTCGTCTGGTACGACGAAGCCTCTCGCAGCGATCCCGAAGCGATCAATGAAACGATTCTGGAGACGCCGTCAGGGCGTCGTGTCGCTTTGGGACAAGTCGCTGAAGTGATTGATACGACTGGTCCGAGTACGCTCAATCGCGAGCATGTCCAGCGCCGCATTGTCGTCTTTTGCAATACGCACAGTCGCGATCTCGCCAGCGTCGTTGCCGACATTAAGAATGCTCTTGCTCCTGTTGAAGAGAGCCTTCGACAACTTCCCGGCAGCTACTACATTGAATACAGCGGCCAATTCGAGGCCCAACAAGAAGCCAACCGACGCCTTGCGATCCTCGGCACGCTGAGCATCCTCGGCGTGTTTCTATTGCTGTGCAAAGCACTCGATTCGTGGCGTGCCGCTCTGCAAGTGTTGGTCAACATTCCACTCGCAGCGTTTGGATCGGTGCTGACGCTGCTGCTCGTGAATCGCCCAGAGTGGTTCGCGCTGCAAGCTGCGCCGTGGTGGGACTGGCCACGAGTCTGGGTCAGTGCGACCAGCTTATCCGTCGCACATTGGGTCGGCTTCATCACGCTCATCGGGGTTGTGAGCCGCAATGGCATCATGATGATTTCGCACTATATTCATCTCATGAAGCACGAAGGTGAAGTGTTCTCTGAACAGATGATAGTGCGCGGCAGCATGGAACGACTCGCACCCGTAATGATGACCGCCATGACCAGTTTCATCGGTCTGTTGCCACTGCTTTTTGGTGCCGGTCAGACAGGCAAAGAAATTCTCTATCCGCTGGCTCTTGTCGTCTTCGGCGGAATGTTAACCTCAACAATCCTCGACCAAGTCGTGACCCCGGCCTTATTCTTCAAATTCGGCCGAAAGGTCTATGAACACCTGCCAGCATTTATCGATACCGGAACTGAGCCAACAAAAGTCACTACAGTCTCCGCAACTTCTGAGGCTGCAGCATCGACAACGGCTGTCACCCCGGACGTGCCACATGGCGTTAGTTCGATAACTCCACCTTCAACTTCATGAGTGCATGTCGTGTCATGCAACGCGAAAGCGGAAAAACATCGTCAGGGAAAATGAATATCAGCCGCGTTGCCTCAGTCTAATGCTGAGCGGAAAAGAGTTTCGGATGTGGTGGATCATCGTTAAAACTATGATTGCGGCTGCGATCATCGTGTCAGTATCTGAAGTCTCCCAGCGCCTGCCGAGACTGGGAGCACTATTGCTCACACTGCCAATTGTCAGTTTGATCGCATTCGTGATGTCGTGGCGACAAAACCTTGATCTGCCTGCGATCAGCCGTATGTCTCGTGAAACTCTGATACTTGTCCCGCTTTGATTGCCATTCTTCGTGCCGCTGGCGTTCGCTGAACGATTTGGTCTCAACTTCTGGCCCGCGTTTGTAATCGGTGCGGCCTTGGCAACGATGACGACAGGTCTGTGGTTGTGGCTGGGGCCGCCGTAGACATTCTCAGCGTGACACCTCAATCGATAGACTTCGTTGATGCTTCCAGATTCCTTGCTTTGCGTCGCCGCTCCGTTGCGATCCGTTCCTGGAACGTCATCGGCGGATTGCCGAATGAGTTTTGCGGCGAATCCTGCGATAAGGATGCCATTGCATCCGGCGCGGCAGCGTTTTCGATCACTTGATTAGACGCGGGAGTTTCTTCCACCCGCCTGCGGATGCGGGCAGTGATGGGTTCCTCGGCAGATGAATGTTTCTGCCGGGTACGCTGCGGCGCGGCGTCGATGCTGTTCGCGGCCTTGAGCGCCTTGATCTGCTCTGCCAGTACGGAAGCAGTCGGCCCCTCCTCTTTGTCCGACTGATGTCCCGCGTTTGCGGAAAGCCCCGCCTTTAGCTGGTCACGCATGCTCGTTAGTTCGGACAGGTAAACATCGTGCGCGAATGGCTTGCCCAGTCGTGCTTGGTAATCGCGAAGCTGTGATTCGGCGATGGTTAGATCTTGTCGGACACGAACACATTCAGAACCGTAGGCATTGGCGATTCGTTCCAGATTATTCAGGAAGGCATGCGGCCCCTGATTTTCGCGGGATAGGCCGGATTTGCGAGTGACCGCGCCTTCGAGATACACATCCGGAGGAAACTCCGGATTGAGGACAATTCCGAATTGCAGGCCCCGATAAATACCAAGGGGTACGCGGGTCATCTCGTGGATGTTCTTCGGCAAGCCGTCGAGCTTGCCGCCGAGAACGGCGGGCAGGTCCTCTCGTGGCCAGGTGCGATTGCCAATGGTGATCGGATCGTCTGCATGAGCGTCGGCGGTGGCGTGATCGGTCGTGAGGTTGGACAGGCGATCTGAGAGGCCCGCGATCATGGCCGGTAAATCACGCACGCTGCGACGGGCGACATATTGTTCGTCAATGTGGTTCTTCTTGAGCAAGGTGAGCCGTTGCAATTCAGCGTCGGCTTCGGCCAGTGTCAGTACGGCGGGGTTTCCTGAAGCAATCGCCTTGACCTCGGCATAGGAGAGTTCCTGTCCGCCGATGTCTTCAGCGTGGCGGGCGGCGTTATCGCCTGTGATGACTTGCCCGATGAACCGGGCCTTGGTTTCCAAAGCTTGCCACATGTAGGCGTCGAATGACCCTTCGGTGACATAACGAAAAATGGCTACCTCGGCGTTTTCGTTCCCCTGACGCAAGATGCGACCGTCACGCTGTTCGACCTCGGCTGGTTTCCAGGGCGCATCAAGGTGATGCAGAGCGACCAATCGCTTTTGGACGTTGGTGCCGGTCCCCATCTTCTGGGTGCTGCCGATCAGCACTCGAACAGATCCCTGGCGGACCTTCTCGAAGAGTGCCTGCTTCTTCGCATCGGATTCGGCATCACCGATGGCGGAAATCTGCTCGCGAGGGATACCGTGGACGACTAGCTTGGTGACGATCTCTTCGTAAGGCGCATACCCCCACGGGGTAGGGTTCACGCCCATGTCAGCGAAGATCATTTGCGTGCCGCGTGTCGCGGCGGACTTCTTCCAAACGCCCACGACGTTCTCAATGAGGCGGTTGACCTTTGATTCCGGGAAGTCGGGTGCCGTGGCCGACAACATCCGAGCGTCGGTCGCCAGTTTGCGTCCGTCGGTGGTGATGGCCAGAGCGTTATCAACTCGCGGGTCTACCTTTTGAGAGCGGAGCCGGTCGTAGCGTTCCACCAGTTCTTGCTGAAGGGCTTGCTGTTCCTCGGACATCGGGCAAGCCACGACGATGGGCTTGCCGGTTTCCAGGCTCGGCCGTGGCAGGTTGAGCATCTCGGCGGTCTGCACATCGGAAAACGCCCGGAACATCTGCTGGAGTTCCGGCAGATTCGTGAATCGGGCGAACCGGCTGCGAGGCCGTAGGCCCGCACCGTCCGGAGAAATCTCCATCGTGTCCACGACTTCGCCGAACGTCGCCGCCCAGGCATCGAAATGTTCGAGCCCTCGGCTGCGCAGTCCTTCGGGATCGAGGAAACGCTGCATCGTATACATCTCGACCATCGTGTTGCTGATGGGCGTGCCGGTGGCGAACGTCACTCCATGCCCGGCGTGTTGCTCGTCGAAGTATCGGGCTTTCATATACACGTCGAAGGCCCGCTCCGAGCCGCCGGTCTGGATGCCCGCGACACGCTCCATCTTCGTCGGCGTCTCCAGGTTCTTGAAATAATGGGCTTCGTCGATGAAGGCATGATCGACTCCGAGTTCATCGAACACCAGCCCGTCATCTTTCTTATCCTTGGCGAGCAAATCCTTAAGGCGTTCGCATCTCGCGGCCTTTTGCTTCTCGATGGTCTTGATGAGATTGCGG
>JAIXVG010000170.1 GCA_027483145.1 Planctomyces sp. | reverse complement strand
GGACGATTCTTGCCGAAGCATTTGTCATTCCTACCGGGCCAATGGCCCCCACCCTTTTAGGACGAAACAAAGACGTTGTTTGTCCCGAAAGTGGCTACAAGTTCATAATCGGTGCCAGTGACGAAGTTGACCGAAATGGGCGGCTTTTGTCGCGAATCGAGTCAGCCGTCAGCCCCAGTTCACGGTCGCGCGTTAACGTTCGCGATCTCCCCGTTTTCAAGGGAGACCGCATTCTGGTCAACAAGTTCGCTTACGAGTTAGCCGATCCTGCTCGCTGGGATGTCGTTGTCTTTAAGTATCCTGAAGACCCCCAGACGAACTACATCAAACGCCTTGTTGGTTTACCGGGCGAAATCATTCGCATCGAACGCGGAGATGTCTACTCATTGTCGAAGCCGGGCGATCAACCTTCAATCCTGCGGAAGTCCGACCCAAACAAACAGCGGATGCTCCAGATCCCTGTTTATGACGACATGTACCCCGCGCGACGGATCTTGGCAGCGGGCTGGCCCGAGCGATTTCAACCTTTGGCTCAGACAGGTGCTGCCGGAGCACCCGATGGCTGGGAACCAGACCAAACAGGCTGGAAAGCGAACACCGATTCTCGCGTCTATTCGATTACCAAGTCATCCGGCCTCAAGTGGCTACGATATCAGCACATCTTGCCCACGGAGAACGATTGGAAGCTGCTTGAAGAAGGCCGCCCGCTATTGACTTCGCCCCCCCGGCCCGAGCTGATTAGCGACTTCTGTTCGTACAACGCTTTCAGTCCCGCCCATGAGGGAGAGAACCAAGACGGATTCTGGGTCGCCGACTTAACAGTTAGCGGTCAAGCGACCATTTCAGAGGTCGACCCCCAAGGGGGCGAAGTCATATTCGAGCTGGTACGAGGGATCAGACGCTATCGTTGCCGGATTCAGATTCCATCCGGCAAGCTGCAACTCACCCGCACCGATGAGCTGCAGGCAGATGGGGGAGAAGTCGTCATCGCTAGTGGCCAGTCGTCAATCACCGGTCCCGGTCAGTTCGACTTCTCGCTCGCTAACGTCGATCAGCGGCTGTGTATCTGGATCAACAATCAACTGCAAGCGCTTGATCAATCTGGCGAGTATCTCCCGCCGGTCCTCCCTCAACCGACTGAAGGGGACTTACTCCCTGTGGGGATTGCTGCATCGGGGGTTACCGCTTCGGTCACTCAGCTACGACTCGATCGCGATATTTATTATCGGGCCGATCGTCATCCGAACGACTTCACTTTATCGGGCCAGCGTGTGCAAGAAAGAGAATTTCCGCGTGGCAATAACTCCCTCCTGGCAGCCCGATTGCACGACCCGAGCGCCTGGTGGGAAATGTATTCTCGTGCCGCAGCTTATGCTGAGTTCGGGCAACTTCGTGACGGAGAGTATTTCGTCATGGGAGATAACAGCCCTCGCAGCCAGGATAGTCGCCTCTGGTCTAACGCCCGCCTGGCTGCCAATCGGCACGCAGTCCCTCGCGAAGCGATGATCGGCAAAGCCTTTTTTGTCTTCTGGCCCCACGGCATTCCCTTCATGAACGATGGCAAAGGTTACGCCCCTATCCGCTGGTGCTATCACTCGACTGCGCCCGGTTCTCAGGTCGAGAATTACCCCGAACTCACCTTCCCATTTTATCCGCAGTGGTGGCGCTGGAGTCGCATCCGCTAGGGTAGTGCCCCTCACGACGGGGTCTCATCGTTCTGTGCCACTGGCTGCGCGAGTGTCTACAACTGATTGGACGGATTGAACAGGCAAAACCGGGTATTCAGATAACCACGTAGCGCATCACATCTCCCACGCAAGCCAAACCGATGCCCGTTGCGAATGCCAAATCAGCAGCCGTCGGCTCAACCTTGCCTGGCGGCAAACAGACAGAGGCTGCGCTCGACCACCGCAGCGAACAAGTCCAGGAGTTCATCCTGGCCCTGGCCTGCTCAGCGGTCATGGTTGTCATTTTCTGGTCCGACCTGGTACTCGGTGGAAGCCTGATTGGCGGCGACGTTTTTACGTACTTCATGCCCCAGAAGCAGGTTCTGGCTGATGCGCTGAAAGAGGGAGAGTGGGCACTCTGGAACCCGTATGTCGGTTTCGGCTATCCCGCCCTGGCAGAAAGCCAAACCGGTAGCCTCTATCTTCCAAACCTCATCCTGTATCGTTGCTTCTCGGTCAGCTCTGCTTACGCGATCAATCAACTTTTGCATTACTTCGTCGCCTTTGCAGGAGCCTGGCTTTTCGCCAGACGCATTGGAATTTCAACGCTGGCATCCCTGTTTGCAAGCCTCGTCTTTGTTTATAGCTGGTTCCCGCCCCGTATCTGCCTGGAATGGGCCATTATTGGTGGCGCCTACTTTCCGCTCGCCTTCTGGTGCGCCGAGTGCTGGCTGCAAACGGCTAAGTGGCGCTACCCCCTTGGCCTTTCGTTTCTATTGGCTCTGCAGCTAACGGCAGGTCACTTCAATCTCGCATTTATTGAACTCGTTTGTGTCACAGTTTATGCCGGTCTTCGTCTTTCGGTCCTGTCCGTCGCGACAGCCAACCATCATGATCAGTCTGGCGCTCAATTCCCCACTCATCGGTTAACGCTCGCATGCGGTCTACTAGTGGCCATTCTCTGCGGCTTCCTCCTCGCACTCCCTCAGCTCATCCCAAGTTGGGAATTGAAGCATCTCAGCCAGCGCGGCCAGGCCAACTGGCTGGCCAACACCGCCTACGGCCACTGCCCGCCACTCGGGCTGACTCAAATGATCGCCCCCTGGGCCTGGTATCAGCCTGGCCTCGATCTCGATGGGGCCATTCAATCACCATCGCTCATGGGTGTCTCGGCTGGTACAAACAAAGTGGAAGCTCATCTTTACTTTGGCATCATCCCCTTTTGGCTGTCAGTACTAGGCTGCGCCAGTGGCCTGATCTGGCCACGCGGTAACCGAGCCTGGATCATCTGCGGGCTGTCCCTGGCATTCCTGGCACTGGCTTACTGCACTGCCTATCCATTGTTCATCATGCGCCTGCTACCCGTCTTTTCATTTTTTTCGGGACCTGCTCGCTGGGGAATGGTTGCAGGCTGGCTGATTGCACTAGCCGCCGCTGCCGAATGCGACCGCTGGCGCACCCGACTAGGCGAGTTTTGGTGGCGAGGAGCATTGGCCCTCATCGCCGGGCTGACAATCTACGATCTGGGCACGGTCAGCCAGCTTGTCACCTATGCATTTCCAATCGCCAATTCCCCCATCGACTATCGGGACAAAAGCGAAGTTCGCGCTCTGCTTCTAAAGGAAGGCCCTGCAACGCGGCTGCTGGCACCGGGCCAAAACCTGCCAGCAACTCTTGGAGTCCCAACCTGCCCGGTCTATCTTGGTATTGGTCCGCAGCAGTACTTTGAACCCGATTTTCTGGCGATCAACACTGCACTAAAAAAACTGAATGACCCTGCCAGCACCTCCACCGACGGGCAGACTCCTCAACAGGACATTGCCAACTGGATGGCCAGCACAGCCTGCACCCACTGGCTGACCTTTAACGAAGTCCCCAACTCGAAAGAATGCTTCGAACTCGCCTGGGTCGGCTTCGACCAGTTCTTAAGCCGCGCCTGGGGTCGAACCGAAGAACCCCTCTATCTTTATCGCTTGCGTGACAAGTACCGCCTGCCGTTGTGGCAAGGTCCCCCGGCATCAGGTCAAGCCCGTGTGATCGGTCGCACAACCAACTCCATCACTGTTGAAGTCAGTTGCCAACAAGCTGGTGACATCATCCTGCCAGAACTGGCCTACCCAGGCTGGAGCATGTATCTCGATGGACAGCTCACTCCCACCACATCGAGCAAAGCAGGGTATCGGCAAGCAACAGTTCCTTCTGGCCAGCACCTACTCTATTGGCGCTTTGAACCTTTTTCCTTCGAAGGATTTCGATATCTCTCTGCAATGGTAGTAGTCCTGATGATCGTAGCCGCTATAGCAATCGCCATTCGCAGCCCGCATTCGTTTTGACCCGAGTTGACTCCCGCATCGGCTATAGCTTCCCCGTCAGGGCTGCCAGTAGCACTCCCGTTGCCACCGATACGTTCAGTGAAGGAACAGGCCCCAACGCAGGAATCCCACAACGATCATCACACGAATCGAGCGTTAATCGCCTTAGTCCATGTTCTTCATTGCCCACCACAACCATCCATGGCCGGTCCCGGGCAATCTGACTAACGGGCCGCGATTCATGTTCCGATGTTCCTAACACCCAAATCCCATTTTGCTTAGCAGTTTCAATAGCTCGTGCCAGGTTCGACGGTTGAGCGTGGGGGACCACCTCTAGCCCACCTGCAGCCACATCGTAGGCAATTCCACTGAGTGGAGCAGAGCGGTCTTTCGTCACAATAATCCCGCGCACGCCGAAGAACCCTGCCGTCCGAAAAATGGCCCCTACGTTATGAGGATCTTGCAGGCAATCAAGGGCCAACCAAACTCCATGCGGGTCAGTTCCTTCGAGAGCCAACAGCTCTTCTACTCCAAGGGGCTGCTTCTCCTTAATCGTTGCCTCTGTGACCGACTGACGCCCAAGATCACTCTTCCCCCCCTTCATCGGCTTAACCAGTCCCAATTGCGTACGAACCGGGACACCAGCCAGTTTGGCCAGTTCTGCCACTTCACCCCACGCCGGGCTTGGCTTCCCTGCAGGCAGCTTCACTTCAAGCACGTCGCTCGGCCGCTGTTTCAAAACGGCCAACACACTATGCGGATTACGCAAGACAACAGGCATCATCAGCCTTCCACTAAAAACTTGTTGTTGAAGGCCAAACGATTGAGCATGGCACAAAAAACCAAGAACCTATCCGAAAACCCAGTTGTGCTTGTTCGAGACCCTGATGATTTCGGACAACGCTCGGTGCATCAGAGGGTTTTCGGATAAGCTCAAAGAACCGAACTGGGAAGCTGGCAGCGGTTGTTCGACACCCCTGGTTTGACTGACCGGCCGTAACATATGTTAGACTTCTACCTCTTACCCAGACATCGTGCGCCGTTGCCTTGCAATCTCATAGCACAAGATCCCAGCCGACACTGCCGCGTTGAGTGACTGAATCTGCCCGACCTGTGGTATACAGACCTGCTCATCACAAATCTCCAACAAGGCCGAGTCAATCCCGCGCCCTTCGTTCCCGACAATAATTGCCAGCGGACCACTCAGCTTGCATTGATCCGGAGCAACCCGCCCCTTCTCGGTCGCGGCCACCAACCTCATCTGTCGCTTAGTTTGCCACCGCTTGAGCGTCGCCACCAAGTCATTTGTCCGTCCAATCGGAATCGTGTTAACCGCCCCGGCCGAACTACTCAGCACCTGCCGGTTGACCGGGCACTGCCCCACTTCGGGAACCAGAATTCCCGTCATCCCCAAGACCTCGGCGCTGCGGGCGATCGCTCCAAAATTGAAGGGGTCCTGAATGCTGCTCAGCACAATCACTGCGAGATCGGTCGTATCAGCCAACAGGTCGTCATCCCTCACGTAGGGGAACTCACCCAGTTTCCCAGCCACGCCTTGATGATTCTTATCCCGTACCAGCCGCTCGATTTCGTCGGCTGTCGCCAGGGCAAACGGAATCGCCAGCTTTCGAGTCAGCGCCTCGACGGTTCTCTTGTCGGCCGCCGAACTTTTCTCATCCAGTCTGACCTCCAAAATTGGCCAGCGCCCTGCTCTTAACGTCTCCAGCACGGCATGCCGCCCCCCAATCCAGCAGCGATTATGGCTGCCAGCCGTTTTAGTGGACGATTTTCTGGCGGGGCCGGACATTAAGTCTCTTAACTTCTCAGCAAGTAAGGTTTTCACTCATGGAACGTCACTTTTCGCAGGGGCAGATTTTTCTATACTGTAACCGGCGTTCGGTCTCTCTGCCCGCCAGAACAACATGTTGAGCGATCATCATCATCCGCGGGTCCGAAGTGCTCGTTACGATGCCCGAATGACCTGACCCGCTGTCGACTTCGACTAGCCGACAAAAATCGACTAAACAGCGACCCCATTTAGGGTTACAGCCTAAATGGGGTCATCGTCCCAGACGTTGACCAATAACTTAAAGCCCGAGCCTAAGCCACTCCGGCTGCGACAAATGCGGGATTTCGAGAACCATAATGCAAGCCCCTCTTCGCCGCAAACCCCGCCGCCGCTGTCCTTTGTACGCCGAGGACGAGCGGGAAAAGCTGCGGGCTGCGGGGCGATTCAACGCCCAACTGATGGACTTCGTCCGCACCATTGTTGGCCCGGGTGTCAAAACAATTGACATCGACCGGCAAGTCTATGAGTACACCAAAGATCATGGCCACCGTCCCGCCACATTGGGATATAAGCAGTACCCGAAAAGCACATGCGTCAGCGTTAACGAAGTCGTCTGCCATGGCATCCCCGACGAAACCGTCCTGAAACCCGGCGACATTGCGAACGTCGACATCACTACCATTGTCGACGGCTGGTACGGCGACCAATCGGAAACATTCCTGATTGGTGACGTTACCGAAGAAGCAAAGCGATTGGTTCAGACGACGTTCGACGCCCTCTATCTGGGAATCGCAGCCGCGCAACCTTATGCTCGTGTGACCGAAATTGGCCGGGCGATTGAACAGTTCGCTCGAAAGCAAAAATTCTCCGTCGTTCGCGAGTATCAGGGGCACGGCATTGGCCAGGAGTTTCACCAAGATCCCGGCATTCCCCACTACGTCCCCACTCTCAACGCCCCACAAGACATTCTCGAACCGGGCATGTGTTTCACGATCGAGCCGATGCTGAATGTGGGAACATGGCGAACGTTTGTCGATAGTCGCGACAATTGGACTGTCCGCACCAGCGACTTGGCCCTGTCTGCCCAATTCGAACACACGATTTTGATGACCGAAAATGGGCCGGAAATTCTGACACTCACCACCAATGGCCCTCAGCCGGGGCATATCTTTTAGGATTTATCAAGTTCGCTGTTGGCCCAAACAGACAACGCAACGCTCTTGAACAAAGGCTCATCGATCCAAGTCAAACCTGCGTCGCTCGTTGATCAAAAAAATCGCTTCAACTCCAATTATGACGATCCAGTTCGTGGGCGAAGACGTTCACCAAAATCATCAAGGTGCTATCACCCTTCTCGCTGACCAACACTCTAATCGATAAGGACGAGCAACATTGGACCTGGGAGAACTCGTCAGCGGCATTCGGATTCTTGAGCTCTCCGCAAAGACTCGTCCGGCTGCAATTCGGTCGCTGGTTCAGGCGGCCAATTGGGAAGATGAGGGGATACTCCCCGAAAAGGTCATGGAGGCCATCGAAGAGCGCGAAGCGGCAGCTCAAACGCTGGTCGCCAACGACTTCGCACTTCCGCACGCTTTCATCGATTGGGATGGTGACTTCCGAATCATCATGGGCCGCAGCCGACAGGGGGTCGACTACGGCGGACCGAGCGGACTGCACGTCAAGCTGATTGTCCTTCTCGTCATTGGCCGGAAGCTGCAGCAGGGCCACGTCATGGTGCTGGCCGCCCTGGCCGAGCTCCTCAAAACAGCCGAGTTCCGCCAGCAAATCATCGATGCCAAAGATACTCGTACCATCGATGGCCTCCTCCTGGAAAAAGCAGGAATCCAGCCCGAAAACCGCCCGGTCAAGCCTCTCGGCGTCCCTCGGCTCACCACCGCTCTGGTCAAACACGCCATTCAAATTCACGAAACGGTCGGTGCTCAAGCTCTTCTGTTGGCCATTGATCGCCTCGAAAACGTCCCCTGGGAGGCCCTCTCGACCTGGAAGGGGAAGCTGCTGCTCGTCACATCGCAACACAGCGAAGACTTCGACGTCAAACGGGACGACACGCATGTGTTTGACGTTTTGCACGCCTCCCTCTCGCGCATGGATCGCGCTAATTTGGGGCTCCTTCTGGCCGCTTCCGAAGGGTTACTCTCCGAAAAGAACAGCGTGGTGTGCGTCACGGGGCCAGACGGCCGCAAACTTGATAGCGTGACAATCACCAAACCCGAGGTCCACTTTCGGGCCATGCTCTCCGAGAAGAATCGCCGCGGTGCCGACGTTGTTTCCCCTGCGGTCATTATGCGGATTCTCTCATTGACACTCGAAATTGCTGCCGAAGGGCGCGAAGCCCATCCCGTTGGCTGTCTGTTTGTGGTCGGTGACGCCCGGCAGGTCATGCGCAGTTCACAGCAGTTAGTCCTGAACCCGTTCCACGGCTATTCCAAACAATTGCGAAACGTCCTCGACCCTAGTTTGACAGAAACGATGAAAGAGTTTGCTCTCATCGATGGTGCATTCGTTATTCAAGGCGATGGCACGGTGCTTTCAGCCGGGACCTACCTGACACCCAAATCCTTTTCATCGAACCTCCCAGCCGGCTTGGGTGCGCGCCATCAAGCCGCTGCGGCCATTACGGCCCATACTCAGGCGATGGCCATTGCCGTCAGCCAATCGACCGGCACGGTAACCGTCTTCCGCAACGGGAACGCCGTCTTGTCCCTCGAGCGAGCCGGTAGCACGAAGTGGTAATGCAGCCGCTAGCTGGCCTTAGCGGCATTTCCGACACAGCCCCGTCGATTGTTCTAACCGTTAACCTTCAGGCAAAACTCCCCATCTTCTGGCGAGTTGGTCGATTTGGGTTGAATCCCCGGCTTCACCCGGCCCACTGAGCTAGGCTTCGAAGAGTAGGCTTCCATTTCTGGACCAAAGCCAATTCTCTCGCAGGCTGTTCGGCACGCTCAGGGCAATCGCCATGACCAAGATTCTGGTTATCGCTGAATCATCAACAGAACGTCGACTGATTAAGAACCTGTTACACACTGGCCTCGGAGCCGAAGTGGTAGCTGTCGCTAGCGCTCCCGAAGCACTTCTGGAAGCAGCCGCTTCCCGCTTTGATTTAGTTGTTACTGAACTCAATCCCCCTGCAGAAGTCGAGCCGGGAATCGTCTCTGCTTTTCAAGATGGTGCATTCTCGGTCCCGGTCGTCGTTTTGACCGTCTATGGAACCGAAACCCACTTTATGGCCGCACTCCGGGCAGGTGCTTCCAGCTATGTCCCCAAATGCCTGCTTCACGAACATCTTGTCGACACCTGCCAGACAGTCTTGCATGCATCCAGTTCAGCCAAACGCCGCAAACAAGTACAGGCCACCATCGCCTATCGCGAAACTCGCTACGAACTGGCGAACAGTCCGGAACTGATCAGCCCGCTCGTCAATTGCATTCAAGATGAACTGACCCGCTCTCTTGGTTTTTCCGAGTCGGACACGTTGCGGGTTGGAATCGCACTGCACGAAACTCTCTCGAACGCCATTTATCATGGCAACCTCGATGTCAGCTCTGACTTACGGCAGGACGACGAAACCGAGTTCCACAATCTGGCTGCGGTTCGCATGCAGACCATGCCATATCGGTTGCGCCGCGTCCACGTGACTACGATCACTTCCCCTGATGAGTTTCGCGTGACCGTACGCGACGATGGGGTGGGCTACGATGTCGCAAAGGCCCTGGCCAAGGCAGAGGACCCCGACCTTGACCGCATTGGTGGCCGGGGACTATTGCTTGTTCACTCGTTTATGGACGAGGTGGTCCACAATCAGCGAGGCAACGAAGTGACCATGATCAAGTATGCCCCGCTCGCTCCCAACCCAGCCTCTTATCCAGAAGCCGATACCAGCGAAGAGCTGCCAGTCTTTCAGGTTGAAGAGACTCTCGCTTAACGGCTGGTTCGAAGCGCTGGCTCTGCCTGCTGATAGCTCGAACATCGCCGCATCATTTGGCCCGGCTCAGGCTGCGACACATCAGGCATCAAACAGGGCATCGACAAACTCATCTGCATTAAACAGCTGTAGGTCATCGATCTGCTCCCCCACTCCCACATACTTCACCGGTAACCCCAGCTGCTGCCGAATCGCGACGGTCACTCCCCCCTTGGCGGTCCCATCCAGCTTCGTCAGCACCAGGCCCGTACAAGCGACTGCTTGCGAGAAATGTTTTGCCTGCGCCAGCCCGTTCTGGCCTGTTGTTGCATCAATCACCAGCAGCGATTCATGCGGAGCACCATCAATTCGCTTGGCCACCACTCGATGAATCTTCTCCAGCTCTTGCATCAGGTTCTGCTGGTTATGCAGCCTCCCTGCGGTATCAATCAAAATCACGTCCGACTGATTCGCGACCCCCGCTTCACAACCCGCAAAGGCAACTGCGGCCGGGTCACTTCCATGTGGCTTCGTCACAATGTCGCAGCCCAATCGGCCTGCCCACAAAGTTAACTGCTCCACTGCAGCCGCGCGAAATGTGTCCCCTGCAGCGAGGGTGATTTTCTTTCCACCCTTGATCAGCAAATTAGCGATCTTGGCAATCGATGTTGTCTTACCCGTTCCATTAACGCCAGCCACCAGAATCACCGTCGGCCCTGTTTCGGCAAATCGGAGCGGCGACAATGGGTTTGCACTATCCCAAACTGCTGTCCCGTCCCCTTTGAGTAACGATCGAATCGTCTCTTTAACGTTTGCCCAAATCTCTTCCACCTGAACCGTTCGGCCCAGGTAACTTGTCCGCAGATTCGCCGTGATCTGGTTGGTGGCCAGCACCCCCATATCGGTCTGCAGCAGCCTCGCTTCAAATCGCTCTAAGTGCTGTTCCGAAAGAATCTCGCCCGATCTGAACAAGTCCCGAATATCGGTCTGCAGCAACTGCGCAGTCCGCTTCAATCCTTGCTTCAATCGTTGAAACCAACCCATAACCCATTCCATTCTGCGAAAAAACAGGGTGCTGAAGCAAAGACCGGCGATATCCAGCTAAGGTTTGCACCCGAACTTCATAGCACCCACTAGCGACTCTAAATCACTGCCCAATTAAAACTTACAACTAGAAAGCTGCGGAAGCTTCCGAGGCAAGCGAGCGAATCATACCCGCTTTCAATGCCGGACGGCATTGTGCCAACCCCCTCTTACCCGTCGGCCAAAGTGTGATGAACGGGGGGACTCCTGAAAAGCCCGAGCCAACAACTCGTTCGACTACCCCAGATTCGGTCGCATCGCCGCTATGGCCCGAATCATTCACCGAATTAGAGAAATCCGACACAAGCCTCGTATGATCGTGGCCTTCCGTCGCAACCGCCGGAAACACACTCTGTTTTCATCGACAGCGAATCACGCAATCCGAGGTCGTTCTCTCGAAATCAGCCGGAACGCGCTAGGGTCCGGTTCCAGTTCAGCAAACGCAACCGGACGCTAGCGCGTTCCGGCTGATTAACTCATTCGATAGTCGACTGGCGATCGCACCATGTTCCAGCCTGCGGTCATACCCGACATGAATAATCCGGGCTAGTACCGCAACACCGAGAAAAATTTGACAAGCGCAAACTTTGCGGGGTAAATTTCAATAGTCTCCTCCGGGGAAACTTCCGTCAGCCCCCAACTTCCCAATTCCGTAACCTGCCTAACGCAAGCCACCATTAGATAGCAGACGGGAACTGCCATGTCGTCGATTGGAGCTTCTTCCGGCATCGTGCTGGCCGCCAGTGCTGCCGCAATCGCTAACCGCTCTGTCGACCCGAACCAGGTAGCTGCGGTCGCGGCTGTCGCCAACGCTCAGGCCATTCAAGACGCGTTGACCCTCACCGACCTGGCCTCGGCCGCCGAAACCAGCGACCGTGACGGCGACGGCCGCCTTCCTTTTGGCGAATCGCCCCAGCCAGCTCAGCCCACTGGCGAAGAAG
>JAIXVG010000084.1 GCA_027483145.1 Planctomyces sp. | reverse complement strand
CTCCAGTTAGCACCTGCTGCCATAGCGATTCATGCCAATTCGATTACCACAACCACATTTCAGACACCTCACCACATGAAAGTTACTGTAGCGACATGTGGTGTTCTGCAGCCTTGGATTAATCGCTCGAATCAGTGCCGGTGCGACACCCAGCCACCCGGATGGCCTAACGCACAAGCCGGGATCGCCTGATGGCCATCCCGGCTTTCTACGGTCATGATGCAGCTTAGGCCGACTACTCAGCCGGAGCCTTTTCTGCTTGCTCGACCAGCAGCGCCTTGCGTGATAACTTCACGCGGTTCTGCTCATCGATGGCAATCACTTTCACCTGAATCCGGTCGCCCACCTTGCAGATTTCATCAATCTGTTTGACGTAACCATCGCTCAGTTCGCTGATGTGGCAGAGTCCGTCCTTACCCGGAGCGATCTCGACAAAGACACCGAAGTCCTTGATCGAGTTGACTACACCGTTATAGACGCGACCCACCTTAATCTCTTCGCCCATCGCTTCGACACGAGCCAGCGCGTCTTCCGCACCAGCACTTTTGTCGCAGGCAATGATGACAGTCCCATCATCGGAAATGTCGATTGTTGCGCCAGTCTCTTCTTGAATGGCCCGAATGGTTTTACCACCGGGACCAATCAAAAGACCAATCTTGGATGGATCGATCTTGGTTCTCAGAAGTCGAGGTGCATGGGTCGAAATCTCTTGACGAGGACGACGAATGGCCGACAGCATCGTCTTCAGCAGTTCAATTCGAGCCGTCTGAGCTTGCGCCAACGTACCCCGAATGATCGCTTCACTAATGCCGCTGGTCTTAAGGTCGAGCTGAATCCCGGTCACACCCTTTTGGGTCCCGGCCACCTTGAAGTCCATCTCACCGTAGTGGTCTTCGTCACCCATGATGTCGGTCAACAGGACAAACTTGTCCTTGTCGCTAACGAGGCCAATCGAAACACCCGCAACGGGCTGGCTGATTGGAACGCCGGCGTCCATCAGGGACAGCGTCGCACTGCAAACTGACGCCATCGAGCTGCTGCCGTTCGATTCCATAATGTCAGAAATGACGCGAATCGTGTACGGAAACTTTTCCTCCAGAGGAACAACTGGATGAACCGAACGCTCAGCCAAAGCACCGTGTCCGATTTCTCGCCGACCAGGACCACGGATTGGCTTGCATTCGCCAACCGAGTACGGAGGGAAATAGTAATCGAGCATGAACCGCTTGGTGTACTCTTCGAAGAGTCCATCAACTCGCTGTGTATCGCGTACGGTCCCCAACGTCACTGTTGCCAGCGACTGGGTTTCACCACGTGTAAACAGAGCCGAACCGTGAACGCGTGGCAGCGTGCCAACCGCACAGCTTACCGGCCGCAAATCGGTAGGTGACCGGCCGTCGAGGCGCTTTCCTTCGAAAATCAGGTCGCGGAAGACCTTGTTTTCCAACGCATAAAACGCGGCACCAAACTGTGCCTTCGTGTAGCCTTCGGGTGTTGCCTCGGCTCCATCTGGGAAGAACTTGCCAATCAGTTCTTTCTTGAGGGCCGAAACCGCCTCACGACGTTCGAGCTTCACCTGAGTTTGCTTTGCAGCCTTTAGCCGCTCGTAGGCGACTTCGGCCACCTGGCCTTCCAACGGGTTTGGGGCTGGGGCAGGAAAATCGGGCTTTGTTCGTCCCGCAAGTCGTGCCAGCTCTTCTTGCATATCGCACTGAATCTGGAGCGATCGGTGTGCGAACATAATGGCGTCAGCCATTTGATCTTCCGGGAGCTGATTCCCGAAGCCTTCGATCATCAGCACCGATGTTCGCGTCCCGGCCACGACCAGATCGAGCTGACTTGTTTCCAGTTGTTCCTGCGTGGGGAACACGACGAACTCACCATCGACAAGACCAACCCGCACAGCACCAATTGGCCCCTGAAAAGGAAGTGGCGTCAGGGTGAGGGCCGCGCTGGCACCCAAAATCGACAAGACGTCAGGATCGTTCTGGCCGTCAACGGCCATCACATTGGACATCACCTGAACTTCGTCGGTGTAAGTTTCGGGGAACAACGGACGAATTGGTCTGTCGGTCAGTCGGCTAGTCAGAATTTCCTTGGTCGTCGGACGACCTTCTCGCTTTAGAAAGCCGCCAGGAAACTTCCCTGCAGCAGCAACCCGCTCGCGATAGTCGCAAGTCAGCGGAAAGAAATCGGTTCCGGGACGCGAGGGACCATCCTGAGCCGCAACGAAGACGACTGTTTCACCCAATTGAACGAGGACCGCCCCAGCGGCCTGCTTCGCGATTTCACCTGTCGTAATGCTGAGAGTCCGACCACCAATGTCACGACTGACCGTTACTTTTTGTCCTGTCACTCTTTATTGCCTATTAGAGAATTCTGCTTCTTTTGCGACTTTTTCACTTTGAGCCGCACACATTCTTACCCAACAACTTGCACGTATCTTTTAGTTTCTGCCGACTCAACGCCACCGGCATCGCGATTGGCCAGTCGCAAGCCTTGCAGCAAATCCACATTCAAACCCAGAGCAGCTTGGCTGGTGGTTCAACAAGGGGAGCAATCAACTCAGCTGCTATACAGGTTGCCCCGAAGAGAGGCAGGTTTGCGTCTCAGAAGACCTACCCTTGGGCTGAAACGACCGATTCCCTTCAACGTTCAGTGAGAGAAATGACCGTTGCCCCCGTATTGCTATCGCATAAGAAACCCAGCCGCGAAGTTTGCGGCGCTACCCAAGGATTTGGATCCAGCGATCAGAATTCGCCAGATGCCCCAATCAAGAACACCAAGTCATCTCAATGGCCGGTCTACCCGCAATTGACGACAGCTATTTCTTGAGCGTCAAAGCGATCACCGCATTCAGCTCTCATGAAACAACAGGGCGTCTCTATGGTCGCAACGCTCTCAGGCTGTGACCGATTGCTTTCGCCGAACTACTTGCGAAGGCCAAGCTTGTCCAGTAACTCGAAATACTTTGGTGTGTTCGATGCCTTGACATAGTTGAGCAGCCGACGCCGCTTACTAACCAGCATCAGCAGTCCGCGGCGACCTGCGTGATCCTTCTGGTGACCACGCATATGCTCGGTCAACTGAGAAATCCGGTGAGATAGCACAGCAATCTGCACTTCAGGTGACCCCGTGTCGGCCTCAGACCGCTGGTAATCACCAATCACTTGCTTCTTCGCATCTTTCGTAATCGACATGTCGTCCAGAACCTTGTCTTGCGCTGACACTTAACAATCGTCGCCAGCAACCACTTTTCCGTCCACTTTAGACGCTTCTACCAGCCCACTAGCCTAGCGGAATCGGCCAGGTTTTCAATGTCCAGCGGTCACATGGTGAACAAGTTCACCTGTTTTTTCCTGAACCGGGCTCTGTTTCCTCGATTCTTTTCCCCATTTTCTCCTGCCAAAACCCATTTTCTCCTATGACTTTGCCCAATCACGGCGACGGTGAAAAAGGGCCCACGAGAACAGTTCAATTTTTCCTGTCGTAACACTTCCCGCACCGTTGATCAGTTCGTCGACCAAACTTTTTGCCAAGTCGACTCCGCGCAACCAACTCGTCAGATCCTATGCTAAGCTGGGGTCTCGCGGGTTGAGTCGGCGTGGTGAAACGATCGATTTCGATCAACTTGCCCCAATCGCCGTCGATGTCGCAGTCGCTTGCGAAAGAGTGCGCTGTCTGGAACGATCGGGCGATTTGGTTTCACCCTCGACAGAGTTCACTGGTTTTCAATTTCCATTTTCCCGGCCTGATACGACATGCCTGCGGGTCAAACTGACGCCAACATCACTCTGCCGACCTCCAACTGGTCAGAATGGCTCGTCAGCTACCGAACCTTACTGGCGGCCTTGTTTCTAATGGCTGTCTGCTGCACCTGGGCACCCAGCCGCCAGCTTGCCTTCGATCAATCGATCGAGAGCCTCTACGCCTCATCTAACCCTCGTCTGCTCGATTTCCAGAAGAGTAAACGAACTTTTGGCGGCGATGAGTTCGTCATTCTTGCCTACGAAGACCGCAACCTCTTTACTGAGGGAGACCGACTTTCCGACACTAGCCGACAGCAGATTATCCAATTGGCTGAAGCGTTGCGACAAGTTCCGGGGGTCCAGCCCGAAAGCGTTCAGCACTTAGCTGACTCTCTCAAATATCCTTATGGGCGTCACCGAATTCGGAAGCTCATGGAAGGCCTGATGGTCGGGACCGACGGGATTACAAACGCGGTCATTTGCCGCCTGATCCCACAAGAAAGTTCGACAGTACCACGCGACCAGACGTTCCAGCAGATCAAGTCGCTGGCAGCCAACAACAATCCTCCCGCTGTTGTTGTCGGAGAACCAATCCAGGTGCAGGAGATGTTTCGCTACGTCGAAGAGGATGGCCGCACGCTGGGCTATGCCTCAACCGCCTTGCAGATGGCGATTGTGTTCTTCTTCTTTCGAAATCCACGCTGGATGCTGTTGCCGTTTATTGTTATTCAGGGCTCGCTGGTTCTCACACGCGGTTTGCTGGCGATCAGCGGGTTTGAGCTTAGCATGGTCAGCTCAATGCTCAACTCGCTGGTGACGATCATCGGCAT
>JAIXVG010000486.1 GCA_027483145.1 Planctomyces sp. | reverse complement strand
GTCAATTGCTCAGCACTCAGACCGCGAAGTTCAGCAGCTTTGGACGCCATGATCGATACTCAACAATCAATAAAACTAACGCAGCCAACCGGGCCGCAAATACTCCATCCGCTGCCGATCAGGCTGCGACATTACAAACTAGGCCCCGGGGCGCCGACCAACTAATCGAACCTTCAGAGGGAGCTTGTAAGCGACCCGCGCGAAACACTCGCGAGCAGCTTCCTCGGATACCCCTGCCAGTTCAAACAAAATCTTGCCAGGTCTGACAACAGCCACCCAGTGATCAGGCTCGCCCTTACCGGTACCCATACGGGTTTCCAGTGGTCGAGCGGTCACGGGCTTATTCGGGAAAATACGAATATAAAGCTTTCCTTCGCCGCGCACATATTGTGTCGCTGCGATACGGCAAGCTTCGATCGTGTTTCCGCGGATATGACCACCGTCTAATGATTGCAGGCCCCACTCACCGAAGGCAACATGGTTGCCTCGGGTCGCGTTACCTTTTATACGACCTCTTTGCTCTTTGCGGTGCTTTACCCGCTTGGGCATCAGCGGCATTATTCAACTCCTCGTCCCGGTAATCACCCAGGTCAATCCAAACTTTAACGCCGATGATACCCATCGTCGTGAGTGCAGTCGCAAAACCGTAATCAATGTGCTTTCGCAGTGTCGACAGCGGGATCGAGCCCCGAATGGCCTTCTCGGTACGAGACATTTCTGCCCCGCCCAATCGTCCAGACATCTCAATCTTGATGCCATGCACGCCCGACTCCATCGTCTGATCAAGCGAACGCTTCATCACACGCCGGAAACTTCCGCGCTTCACCAACTGCTGGGCAATGTCTTCAGCCACCAACACCGCACTCTTCTGCGGCTGATGAATTTCAACAATCTTCAGCTCCATCCGCCGGCCAGTCAGATCTTCGAGTTCCGCCTTGAGGCGATCGACTTCCTGACCCTTCTTTCCAATGATGATCCCGGGCCGGGCCGTGTGTAAGTGCACAATGACCTGGTCTCGAGTTCGTTCGATTTCAATTTTGGGAATACCAGAGAACTGATACTTCCCCTTGATGAACTTTCGAACCTTGGCATCCTCAAGAAGAAGATCACCAAATTCTTTCTTTGTTGCGTACCAACGGCTGCGCCAGTCTTCAACGATTCCGACGCGGAAGCCTGTTGGACGAACTTTTTGACCCATGTTGTAACCCCTGTCGTCCTGTTCTGCAGTTCGCCTGGCTTACCGCCTGACACAAACTCAACTTGTCAACTCTTGAACCAATTGAACCTTAACTACTCGTCGGACACAGCCACGGTGATGTGTGAGAACCGTTTCCGAATCACAAATCCCATTCCGCGTGAGTGAGGGACGATTCGCTTGAACATTGGTCCGCCGTCAATTTTCACTTCAGAGATTCTCAGGCCATCGGCATTCCGGACGCCACGGTCCTCTGCGTTGGCCATCGCACTCTTCAATACTTTCTCAACAAATCGTGCACCACGATGTGGCAGGTACTTGAGCGCGGCCAGCCCTTGCGCAGCGGTCTTACCACGAATGAGATCGGCCACGTGCCGCACCTTGGTAGGTGAGATGCGAGCAAAACGGCACAAGCAGCGATAATCCATGATAACTGTCACCCTCGTCGGAGGTCGAACGGTCGGCACAGTGGCACGCCGTGATCGACAACTCACTCTAGTTGCAACCGAGCTTAACCGAACCGCCTACTTATTACCCTTGCCACCGTGACCACGGAACGTCCGTGACTGCGAAAACTCGCCGAGTTTGTGACCAACCATTTCTTCCGTGACATAAACGGACAAGTGTTGCTTGCCGTTGTGGACCATAAACGTATGGCCAATAAACTCAGGGGTAATCGTTGAGCGCCGTGCCCAAGTCTTAATTGGCTCTTTACGTCGGGCCGCCTCAAGCTTCTCAACTTTCTTGAGAAGTTTTTCGTCGACGTAGGGTCCCTTTTTCAGCGACCGTCCCATAACACCGAATCCAGCTAAACACAATGAAACTTGGACTATTTACGCTTATCGATCCCGGCCTGCACCACATCAGGTGACCAGCCAGGTTAACGTCAGATTTTGAGTTGTCCGTAACGAACCGACTTTCGGCGACGGACGATTGCATTCCGGCTTGGCTTCCGCGGGTTTCTGGTCCGTCCACCCTTTGCCAGCTTACCAGTTGGACTGACTGGATGACGACCGCCAGAACGACGGCCTTCACCACCACCCATCGGGTGAGCATGTGGGTTCATGGCAGAACCACGAACATATGGTCGCTTACCTTTCCAGCGAACGCGACCGGCCTTGCCGATCACAATGCTGGAATGTTCAGAGTTACCGAGTACACCGATCGTCGCACGGCAGGTTGAAGGCAAACGTCGAACTTCGCCTGATGGCAAAGTGATCTGTGCCCATCCACCGTCCTTCGCGTTGACCGTAGCACTAACGCCAGCAGCACGACAAAGCTGCCCACCCTTGCCGGGTTGCATTTCAATGTTGTGAACAGAGGTGCCTGTGGGAATCTGTTCGAGCGTCATACAGTAGCCGAGTTTTGGCTCGAGCCCGCTACCGCTCAAAATCTCAAGGCCAGCCTTCATTCCTTCGGCAGCCAGAATATATCGCTTCTCGCCATCGGCGTACTGCACCAGGGCGATGCGGACACTGCGGTTTGGATCGTATTCGATGTGAGTGATGGTCCCAACGATACCATCTTTATCTCGCTTAAAGTCGATCAGGCGGTACATCCGCTTGTGACCGCCACCGCGATGCCGCGAGGTGATCTTGCCTTGGAAGTTCCGTCCACCCTTTTTCTTGTGGGGAACGACAAGGGACTTCTCAGGCTTCTTCTTGCGATCGGTGATTTCGGCGAAATCACTCACCATGCCGCCACGTCGGCCAGCACTTGTCGGTTTGTAGAATCGCACGCCCATGACAGAAACCTACGTTTAACTAAGTCGTTTTGTTGCTATAGCAGAGGTTCAAGCCGCCTGAACCTGTATTAACTCAAACAATCTTTCGAAATCGACAGCCGATAGGCCCTAGAAGAACGCCACTCGGTCATCCGGATGGAGCTCAACAATCGCCTTCTTCCAGTCGCTGGTGTAACCAATCTTGAACTTGTTGCGTCGCGGCTTGCCCAAGCGATTCTGAGTACGAATTGAAACAACCCGCACCCCGAAGAGCTCTTCGACCGCCTGCTTAATCTCAGGCTTTGAAGCAGCGGGGTTCACCTGAAAGGTGTACTTGTTGTATCGAGTCGAAAGGTGCGTCCCCTTTTCCGTTACCAGAGGTCGCCAGACCACCTGATACGATTCGAGAGTGATGCCACTTGTTTGTTTGATCGCCATCTAAGCACCAACCGGACTGTATTCGAAGTAATCAGGATCAATCAATCATTTGCCAATACGCCTGGCTTCAACTAAGCCACACCGGCATCGTCTGAACCGAACCCGACAGCGGGCTCAGCCTAACTGGCAGTCGCCTCGGTATCAGCCACTGCAGTGTAAGAACGAGTCCGCAAGGCATCCAAAGCTGCCTTCGTTACCACTAGCCGCTTCCGAAGCAGCAGCGAGTAGGCGTTAACACCAGCAGCAGGGGAAACCGACACCCGAGGAATGTTTCGAGCCGACTTCCAGACCTGCGGATCGTGCTTTTCGATTGCGAACAGACAAGACTGACCGGTCAAGCCGAGGGTCTTGAGAAGATTTGCAACCAGCTTTGTCTTCGGTGCATCGAACGCCAAAGAGTCGAGCACTACGACTTCGTTATCTTGAAACTTACTGAGGAGCGCCATTCGCGTGGCGGTTTGGAGTGCCTTGCGAGGGAGGCGGTAATGGAAATCACGTGGACGCTTTGCAAAGCAATGGCCACCGCCAACACGCACGGGTGACCGCTTCTGCCCCATACGGGCGTTACCGGTCCCCTTCTGCTTGAACATTTTCTTGCTACTACCAGCGACTTCAGCTCGCGACTTGGTCTTGAACGTCCCGAGCCGCAAGTTGGCTTGATACATCACGACAGCGTCGTGGAGCAACTGCTTGCTGATGCGGTCAGCCAGCTCGGCTGGATCAAACTGGTAAACTTCACCAGTTGCCTGCCCCTGCTGATTGTGTACTGGAACCGAAATCATGAGATCACCAACCCAACGAAACACTTGACCGAACCAAAACCACCCTAAGACTCTCAACCACGCTTAGTAGCAGTTGGTTTCGCGAATCATCACATAAGAGCCGTTGTAGCCAGGGACAGCCCCCCGAACCAACACGACACCATTTTCCTCATCAACACGAACGACCTTAAGCCGGCGAATGGTGACCTGAGCAGCAGCCCAGCGGCCGGGCATCTTCGTTCCTTTGAACACTTTGCCGGGATCAGTACTTTGGCCCGTCGATCCACCGGAACGGTGAACCTTCTTCACCCCGTGGGAGGCGCAAGTTCCACCGAAATTGTATTTCTTCATAACCCCAGCGAAGCCACGACCCTTGGAGGTGCCAATGACATCAACAAACGGGATCGAACTGAGATAGCCAGCCGTCAGAACCTGACCAACTTCAAGATTTGGTTCTTTGACGTCTTCCAGCCGAAACTCACGGACATACTTCTTTGGTTCGCAATTCGCCTTGGCAACCGGAGCCACCCCAGCCGCCTGCAGAGCCTTCTGGCGATTACTGCTGAGCACAGCAACATGGCCACGCTCTGAACGAGGTGCCAACCGGCGGGGCTTATCACCAAAGCCGAGCTGAACAGCCGAGTAACCATCCTTCTCAGGAGTCCGAAGCTGCAACACAACGCACGGACCCACTTCGACCACAGTGACAGGCACAGCCTGACCCTTGTCGTCAAACACTTGAGTCATTCCAATTTTGCGACCGAGCAATCCGCGCGGCATGACAAACCTCTAGCATATTCAAAAAGCCGACACCAATAGCGCACCGGCCAAAACCAACGAAGAGCGACACCAGTCCACACAAGCTAGCTAGAAGATCAAAAGATCGACCAGCCGACTGCCAGACCGACCTAACCTGCGGAAGCCTTGATTTTGACTTCAACACCGGCTGGTAGCGACAACTTGTTCAAAGCGTCGATAGTTTTCCCGGTTGGCTGCACAATGTCGATCAGCCGCTTGTGAGTTCGAATTTCGAACTGCTCACGCGACTTTTTATCGATGTGCGGACTACGCAGGACGGTGTAACGCTCGATCCGTGTCGGCAACGGGATTGGACCGTGCACTTCAGCACCGGTCCGCTTGGCCGTATCGACGATTTCACTTGCAGACTGATCCAGGACGGAGTGGTCGTAGGCTTCCATTCTGATCCGAATCTTTTCTTGCCTTTGACCAGCCACGCCAACTTCTTTCCGTTTAACAACTTACAATAAACAACGCGACCGATCACTACATCAGCGGCGGCGCGGACCGAACAAGTTACGAGCAGCGGTTCGGTTTGTCAATTGACTGACGAGAGATGATCGAAATTTTGCTTCGACCGAGGCTGCAACAGTCGCCAGCGGGGGGATTATGGGCAACAACGCCGAGCGAGGGAAGGTCTCCCAACCCGGATTACTGGACAGGATTAGGGGCCAGCGGCCACAGAGTAGCGAAGATGAGTTGTCTTGGAAGACTTTCCTTACTGCAAGTAGGTTCGAGAGTTGGTGGCTTTTTGACCAGTGGCCAACGAGCGGTTTGGACCGGAGATCGGTTTCTGGAGTTGCGTACTAGTTGCTGACCGAGGGGAGGGGCCGAAGGGCGTTGCGTTTTTCAAGCTGGGCAAGATCAATCTCGGGTGGCTGGGCGACCTGGGAAGCGGAAGCCCCCGACAAGTAGGTTTTCTAGCCCGGGGGGCTTCAAGACAGCGCCCCCGCCACCTGCGAGTTTTGAACCAGGCAAAAGCCCCGGAGGAGCCGAAGCTCGCCTTGACCAGAAACGGGGTTCCTCATGTAATTCGGCGGTCGGTATGCCCCCAAGTTGTTTGCACGCAGGGAATTAGACGCTTGAGACACGGCCGGGACTGCAACTACTCTTGCGGTTTTCTGCGTTTCCGTCAGAAGCAAGAGTCGTTGCAAGGACCATGGAGCGCAGGGGCGTAGTCCAGGTGTGACAACGCGGCAGGCAGCCCCTGAGTTTTTTTGTCCATCCAGTTCTTCGGTCTATCGGAGCAGATCCGCGCAAACCCATGACGTTCGACCGCTACGTGCTGCGCAGCTATCTGTACGTCTTCACGATGTGCTTTGTGTCGACGTTCGGCCTGATGGTGGTGATCGACCTGCTGGACAACGTCGACGATTTTTTGACCGCGACGCGGGGCCTGGGACCAGTGGTGCTGCTTGGCAAAATTGTCGAGCACTACGCCTACCAATCGATTTTCTTCGTCGCCCGGGCGGGGGCGGTGATTCTGGTTTTGTCAGCGATGGTTGTGCTGATCCTCTTGCAGCGAAGTAAGGAGCTGCACCCGTTACTGGCGGCAGGGGTCCCGATGTACCGAATTTTGTGGCCAATTGTGGCAGGGTCGGCCCTGCTTAATGTGCTGCTGATTGTGAATCAGGAGCTGTTGGTCCCGAAGTATGCACACAAGGTGCACGAAGCGCGAGGGGCCACGACCGCCAGTGCTCACATCGTCGAGTCGATTTACGATCACTCAACGCGGATCACAATCGATGCGGATAGCTTGTTTCCGGCTGAGCGGGCGCTTCAGAACGCGCAGTTTGTGCTGCCAGCCCCTGACTTAGTGGATGACTTGACGATTCTCAAGGCGAAGCGGGCCAAGTTCTGCCCGGCGACAGGCAATCACCCAGATGGGTGGCTGCTGACTTCAGTGGCTCCACCGTTGGCATCGGTGGCGCTAACCATGAAGGGGGAGTCGATTGTTCGGCCCGTTGGTGAGCGCGGAGATGCGTTTGTAGCGACCCCAGTGCGGCCCGATCAGTTGTATCGTCGCGCTTCAAGCTATTCGTTTCTGTCAACGCGAGAGATCTTGGGGCGAATTCGATCGCCTGCGTATGGGCCGGTTTCGGTGAGCAATATGGTGGTAGAGCTCCATTCGAGGTTGACCCAACCCTTCATCAACCTGGTGGCAGTGCTGCTGGCAATTCCGATTATGGTTCGAAAGGAAAGCCGGGGTCTGGTGCTTGATGCAGGGGTGTGCGGCCTGGCGTTGGGACTCTTGTTTGGACTGGCTCAAGGGGCACTTTACCTGAGCCGGGCGGAGATCATGCCGGCAGAGTTGGCTGCCTGGTTGCCGGTGATTGTCGGTGGAACGATGTCAGCCTGGTTATCGTGGATGATTCGAACTTGAAGGAAGGATTGGGCATTGTCTTGGCTCGTAGTGAATCGAGCCGCTGACGACGATTTTTTTAGATCAGAGCCTTACAAAAAGACCGCGTGGTAGACCCAGTTTTTGCGGGTCGGCGAACGGTCAATAAAGAACTGATTTAGTCATGTTGGCTGCGTGATTTCTGAAAGCGGATGACGCGGCTTCTTGCGGCTTCGCCTCCCGGAAACACGGTATGCAATGAGATAGTGGCGTGGTAAGGAACGACGCGGTGGAGAACGAGGCAAGGGGAGGTAAATCGGTGGGTGAATCGCGGCCTGCGAATCATCGGCTGCCGCTGGCGTGGCCTGCTGCGCTATTGGTTGTATTCAGCATTTTGACGTGGCTGACAGATAGCGATTTACAGGTCGCAAGCTGGTTTTTTGACGGACGGTCGCTCACAGATAAGCAATTCAATCCCTGGCCCCATTCACAAGTGACCCCCTGGTACGAGATTTATCATGCGGGGGTCTATCCTGCTCTGGCCTTGGCATTGTGGGCTATTGGGCGAATCGTGTGGGGCTGGTTTGTCGCTAAGCCTTATCATGATCGGCCGGGCTGGTTTTTGCTGGCAGCGCTGGTGATAGGCCCTGGGCTGATTGTGAATGTGGGACTGAAGGATCATTTTGGACGCCCGAGGCCATATGAAGTGGTTGAGTTTGGTGGAACCCGCCCATTTTTACGTTTGGGTGTTGCGGACTGGGGAGGGCCACACAACTCGTCGTTCCCTTCGGGACACGCGGCAGCGGCTTTTTTTGTGATGACGCCCGGGTTGGCGTATTGGTTAACAAATCGGCGGCGGGCATCGATTTGGCTGGTAGGCGGGCTGATTTGGGGGTCGGTGATGGGGATGACCCGGCTGGTCCAGGGGGGGCATTTCTTGAGCGATGTCGTCTGGTCGGCTGGACTGGTCTATTTGGTTGGGGCGCTATTGTCGCGAATGATTTTCGTGGCCCCTGCCTTGCCAGTGGTGGCCGGTGAGGTCAGTGGCGACAAGAGAGACGCCGGTCAGCCGCCGAGCCGTTTTGCTGCGTGAAATTGGGGAATGCTTCTTGCAATTCGACCACAGGCAGGGGAGCATGGCGGAGCGACTTCGACGCATATTCCAAAGCGTTTCACTTTCAGGCGCAACATGGAATGAGCAAACCGCTTGGTGCGGTTGCCGGATTCTCCCAGCGGTTTGTCATGCTCAAGAATTAGGGTTGGGTGCTATTAGTACTACCACCGCAACCTTCTATGGATAATCAGTTTATATCGCGCTGGCAAAGCCAGCGGCACACAAAGATTTAATCTTGGCGCTGCACCGGTAAGCGGAACGCAGTGCCAGCGACAACAGTCATCTTTGGTTCGGCTTTTTGGTCGATAGCTAAGTCGGTTTCGACCCGGCACGAACTGGCGTTTTGATCGTCTTCCACTAAATCGGGCGGGATTGCCATGCGAAATTGGGTCAACCGAATCATCCCGTTTGCCATTGTGGGAGCGATGGCTGGCAGCTTTGCAATTGGCTGCTCTGAGTCGGCAACTCCGGTCGCGGTGCCAACGGGTCCGGCAACTTCATCCGGAAAGGCACCCGTTGTGAGTGGCGGACCTACTGGTCCGGCTGGATATGCCCCGCCAGGACATGCTGCGGCAGGTGCTCAGCATGGTGGGCCAAACCCGAATGGGGCAGCTGCGGCGAGTGCGGCTGCTCAGCATGCGGCGATGGCGGCGAATATGCCGCCTCAAGGGGGCGGTGCACCTCCTGGAGCAATGCCTTCAGGTGGACCGCCGGGGGGGCATGCCGCTCCCGGGGGTAACAATGCGGCTGAGATGGCCGCTCAGGCAGCTGCGATGGCTGCAAAGGGGGCTGCCATGGCGGCACAGGGTGCACATGGTGGCGCTAATCCATCGGGGCGTCCTGGTGGCCCACCCGGGGGGATGCCGGGGACTGGGGGAGCAAAACCCCAATTGACTGAGCAAGAAGCCCAAGCGCTGGGCATGGCGAAAATGGTGATTCAGTCGAATCCCATTTTGAGCATGTTCGGTCAAGCCTTGACGACGATCGGACGAGGGGCCAAAGAGAAACGAGAGAAAGAAAAGCCAGCGATGGCGATGGGACCAGCCGGTCATGGTGGTCCACCTGCAGGAATGATGACTGGCGGGCGGCCCCCGGGTGTGCCAGGTGGTCCTCCCGGAATGGGGGGCCCTGGCAGTACCGGGCCAACGTTTCCTGAAGGGTCGGCCGAAGCGGCTCTGAAAAAGATCGCAGACAAGGTACTGGAAGGGGACTTTAGCGATCTCGAAGATGTGATAGCTGAGAACGCCAAAGGGATTTTGGCTGCAATGCGTTCCGATACGATGGATGAGTCCAAAGCAGAGACGCTGAAAGAGCAATTCTCGAACGTGCGGCTGGTGAGCTCAAAGGGGACCGCTTCGACAAGAACCATTACGCTGGATACGCAAGAGGGGCATATCTTGGTATTCACGATGGTGAAGAGTGACGATTCGTTCGTTGCCAAAGACTTTGTGGTGAAGCAGGCGACTAAGAAAAAGAAGCGTTAAGGCTGACGGTGGGTGACCTGGCGTAGCGATACGCAATTCGCGTGATGTCGCCATTAAACGAAACATTTACGCCGCCAGGTTTGCCAGCGCGAGCCCTCCCAGTATGTGAAGACACCTCTGTGTCGAGACATTGGCGGAGCCAGTAGCACACCGCACAAAGAGAAAGCCCCATCGCGGTGAGACACGACGCTTGCGTTGGGGTTTCGCCTGCGGCTTCAAATGATTGCATCGAAACGAGTAGACCGAGAAAGCCTTAAACGCCGGTTACCGTTACGCCGAGCACTTCAACGAAGGCCTTGATCCACGGAGCGTGGGCAGGCCAGGCGGGGGCGGTAACCAGCAGGCCTTCGGTGTAGGCCTGATCGATGGGGACCGCGACATATTGGCCACCAGCGAGTGTCACGTCGGGGGCACATGCGGGGTAGGCAGTGCAGCGGCGGTCCTTCAGGACATCGGCCGCTGCCAAGATTTGCAAAGCATGACAGACCGCCGCTATTGGTTTCTTGGCGGCGAAGAACTCGCGGACCATTTCAATCACTTTCGGGTCGAGACGCAGATACTCGGGGGCACGACCGCCGGGTAGGACGAGACCGGCGTACTGAGGCGGGCTGACCTCGGCAAAAGTCGCGTTCAAGCGAAACAGATGGCCCGGTTTTTCGCTATAGGTTTGTGCTCCATCGAAGTCGTGAATTGCAGTACGAATGGTTTCGCCCGCTTTCTTGCCGGGGCAAACTGCGTCAACTTCGAAGCCAAAGGCCCCTAAGGCCTGAAACGGGACCATCAGCTCGTAGTCTTCGGCGTAGTCACCGGCGATTAATAGAAGTTTGCGGGGCATGATGGGTCCTTGGTGGTGATCTGGTTGAGGGTTTGGGGTCAAGGGTTGAGGGGGATTTGGTCAAAGCGGTCTGGACCGGATTGTATCGACTTCGGGTGTTGTTGAACGAGCCAATGAAGAAGCGGTCTCAATGGTTCTATCGTCAGCCAGCGGGAATGGATTGCGGGCTATTGCTGTTGTTGGGCCTGTTGCTGTTTCTGCTTCTGAATTTGTTTGTGCAGGGGATCGTAGATCTCCTGGTCGAATGGTGGGCAGCCAGTGGGAAACTGACCCAACGGATGGTCCTTCGACCGCATTAAGTTCGTGCAGTAAGAGAACGTGCGGCAGATCTTAGTTCGTTCCAGCTTGCCGTGCATTTGCAATTGTCGGGCGAAGTCGGGTTGAGACAAGACACCTCGGCCGAACCCGACAAACGAGGCTCTACCGGCGGCAATGTTGGCAGCCCCGGCCTGCATCGAGAATTCTTGCAACCAGCTATAGCCACTGCCAACGACCGGCGTGGTTGGGACAGCCTGTTGAATGGCAGCGGTTAAGCGAAAGTGCCGATCAACACCAACGAGCGGATGTTCCGGGGCGTGATAGCCATCGATCGGGGGAAACTCGGCTGGCCTGACCACATGGGGATTGGCATAGGCGTTACCGGCAGAGATGTTCAGGAGTGAAACTCCAGCCTCGACGAGGAGCTGGGCCAGTTGAATTGGTTCGTCTAAGCTTGGCTGCAGATGATCGTTTGGATCAACCCCAAAGGCTGAGATGGGAAAGGTGTGAGGGACGGGCTTTCCTGGCTCACCACTGACATCGGCCCGATAGGGGATACCGTCATAGGCGTTGAACCTTGAGGCAATGAGAAGCTGTGGTCGCTCGCGTTTGATCTCTGCGATCACTTCGCGAACAAAGCGAGTTCGGTTTTCAAATGAACCACCAAAGCGACCGGGCCGATGCTTGGCGGCCAAAAGCTCGGAAAGGAGGTAACGGTGACACTGCTTAATGTCGACAAAGTCGCAACCAATGTCGGCAGCCAGAATGGCTGCGGCGATGAACTGCTGCTGAATTTGTTCCAGCTCTTGATCGCTGAGGAGAGCAGCTTGGGGAATGACGGCTGCACCGGTCCTGCGATCGATTGTCAGCGGATCAAGGAGGGGGTCGATCGTTACGAGCTGAGGCCTGACCACCGAGAACCGGCCTGAATGGGTCAGCTGGAGGCCTAACAGTAAATCGTGGTCGGTGCGACAGGCAGCGCGATGAGAGTCGCGGCAAAGCGTGAGTATCGAAGCGATTGCGCTTGCAGAGCCCGGGTGAAGCCAAAGCTGCCGGGGATTCATGCGTCCGTCGCGACAGACAGCGACCGCTTCTCCCCAGATGAGCTTCGCACCTCCAGATCCAAATCGCTCGTAACGACGGAATGTCAGGTCGGTGGGAATGCCATCAAGGTCACCGTCGCAGCCTTCCATAGGTTGCACGCAAAGGCGATTTCCGACGGGTCGACCGCCGACTTCAATGGGACGAAAGAGTGGTTCGATCTGTTCAAGGATTTCGATGGAAAGCTGGCGCGACCGGGCATCGGCTAGTAGTTGGTCGGCGGTTTTGTACTTAAAGAACTTGGCCATGACCTATGCCCTGCCTGAGGATCGCTCAATACCGCCCAGTCACATACTCAGCGCATTGACGAGAGCCTGGGTTGCCATGAGGGTGGTGTCGGGGCTTCGATGGTCATCTCGGTTTTGAGTGTCGGATGGGTAATGGTTAACCGGTGGGCATGGAGGGCAATTTCGGGACCGAAAGCTTCTTTCGAGCCATATTTTTTGTCGCCGATAATTGGATAACCCGCGTGGGACAATTGGACACGAATTTGATGTCCCCTGCCAGTTTCGGGGACTATTTTCAACAACGCGGCGGCCGCATGCGAACCGAGGGTCTCGAAAGAGAGCCGACATTCTTTGGCCCCGCTTGTGGCAGCAGGGACTACGCTTGAAACGTTCGTTGCTGGGTTTTTGATGAGCCAGTCGACCAGGGATTGCTGCTTTAGTGTTGGGGCGGGCGAGACCAGAGCCAGATACGTTTTTTGCAAATGATGCTGGCGAAACTGGTCGGACAGGCGACTGGCCGCTTTGCTGGTGCGGGCAAAGACCAGAACCCCTGAGACAGGTCGGTCGAGCCGATGGACAACGCCCAGAAAGACCTCGCCCGGTTTTTGATACTTGGCCTTCAGGTAGGCTTTAATCACGTCAACGGCAGATGGGTCGCCGGTTTCGTCACCCATCGACAATAGGCCGGCAGGCTTATTGATGGCCACCAGGTGATTGTCTTCAAATAAGACATCCATCGTGCTTGAGGCCAGCTTGGAGAGCCATTACGTGCGCTACGTGATGGTGGTATTGCGTGTTAGTCTGTGATAACGATTCCTTGACCGACGACTTGCGTTGTCGGCTCGGTGGATCGATTGTGGATGGAATGGCACTATCGCTTGGGGCGATAGGAATGGGTTGCCTGGCCGAAGACTGATTCGGCTGATTCCATCATGGTCTCGGAGAGGGTGGGGTGAGCGTGAATTGTCTCGGCTAAGTCGCGGGCAACTGCAGCCATTTCAACCGCCAGTGTTGCTTCAGCGATCATCTCGCCTGCCCCAACACCAACGAGGCCGACACCCAAAATCCGCTCGGTTTTTGTATCGACAATCATCTTCGTGAGGCCTTCATTACGCGCGAGTGTGGTGGCCCGGCCTGACGCGGCCCAGGGGAACTTGACCACTTTGAAATCGAGGCCTCGCGCGGTGGCTTCCTGTTCCATGATGCCACACCAGGCGACTTCGGGATCGGTGAAGACGACCGCGGGAATCGCGACGTTATCGAATTCGGCCGATCCCCCCTGGAGGGCATCGACGGCGATCTTTGCTTCACGCGTCGCTTTGTGGGCGAGCATTGGTTCACCGGCGATGTCGCCAATGGCAAAGATGTGGGGTACGTTGGTTCTCATTTGCCGATCGACGGCGATAAAGCCTTTATCGTTGACTTCAACGCCGGTCGCTTCGAGGCCAAAGCCTTTGCTGTTGGGGCGGCGGCCGATGGCAACCAAGACGCGATCGAAAGTTTGCTTTGGTTCGACGCCTGCTCCTGAGAGTGTGGCAGTGATACCGCCTCGGCCTGCTGCCAATGCCTCGACCTTGGTATTGAGGTGGATGGCATGGAAGTGGGCTTCGAGCCGTTTTTGAAGTGGTTTGACCAGATCGCGATCGGCACCGGGAAGCAGGTTAGCCGTCAGTTCCACAACGGTCACCTTGGAACCTAAGGCCGAATAGACACTTCCCATTTCGAGGCCGATGTAGCCACCGCCGACAATCAATAAACTGCCAGGGATATCGGGGAGATCGAGTGCCCCGGTTGAATCCATGACGCGTGGATCGCCGATGTTGAAGATGGGAGGCATCGCGGGGGAAGAGCCGGTGGCAACGATGCACTTTTCGAATTTCAGCCGATCGAGCTTGCCATCGGGCCGCTTAAGTTCGAGGGTGTGAGGATCGAGAAAGGTCCCGCGAGCCTGGATGAGATTCACCCCGCGGGCCTGGCACAGTTGGCCGATCCCGCCAGTGAGCTTGTTAACGACGCTCCCCTTCCATTCACGAAGCTTGGCGAGGTCGAGTTTGGGCTTGGCGAATGTAATACCCCATTCGACCGCTTCGCGCGATTCGTTGAGGAGCTTGGCAACGTGCAGGAGGGCCTTCGATGGAATACAGCCGCGGTTGAGGCAAACACCACCCGGTTTGGCATCTTCGTTAACGAGGGTGACCTTCAGGCCATGATCAGCCGCATCGAACGCTGCTGGATATCCACCTGGACCACCTCCCAGCACCACTAATTCTGTCTGCAAGTCAGCCATACGATAGACGTTTCACCGATAGAGAGTAGGACGATTTTGCTGGGGAATGCGTGCTGTATTGAGCAAGGCCAACTACAGCACTTGGCTATCTTGGATTGCTGGATCAACCAGATCGGGAATGCCTGGCCTGGATTCATGGGTTTAGCATTCGATCAGAAGCCGAAACGGATCGGCGAACAGGCTACTGAGTTTGACAATGAAACGGGCTGCATCGGCCCCGTTGATGACGCGGTGGTCGTAGGAAAGTGACAGTGGCAGCATTAACCGGCTTTGCACAGCACCCCCAACCAGTTGCAGTTGATTCTGGCTGCGCGACATCCCCAGGATGGCCACTTCCGGGTAGTTGACGATAGGAGTAAACGCGGTTCCACCAATGCCACCCAGGTTGGTAATGGTGAAGGTTCCCCCCTGCATGTCCTTGATTTCCAGCTTGCCAGCCCGAGCCTTCTCAGCAATGGTGGTCAATTCGACTGCCAGTTCGAGAATGGTCTTTTGATCGACATCGCGAACAACCGGAACGACAAGGCCGTTCGGGGTGTCGACGGCGATGCCAATGTTAAAGAAATCCTTGACGACGATCTCGTTCGTGGCTGAGTCAAAACTGCTGTTGAAGTTGGGGAACTCTTGCAGGCAGGCGACAACGGCTTTCATGGCCACGGCGGTCATGGTGACCTTTGGACCACCCTTGGCCACGGAATCCTGGTAGCGTTTGCGGGCAGCTTCGGTTTCGGTGATGTCGGCCAGATCGTGCTGCGTGACGTGCGGGATGATCTGCCAGGCCCGACTGAGGTTGGCGGCCGCAGTTTTGGCAAGCTTGCTGAGGGCAACGCGACTGGTTGGGCCATAGCTGGAGAAATCGGGAAGTGGTGGAATCGAAACCCCTCCTCCCCCACCACCGCTGCGAGCGGCGTAGGCTTTGGCCACGTCTTCTTGAGTGATGCGGCCACCGGGACCAGAGCCGCGAACTTGAGCTAGCGTGATCCCTAACTCGCGAGCCAACCGGCGTGTTGCGGGGCCAGCAGCAACGGGGAGTTCGGCCAGGGCGGTGCTGGATGTGGCAGCGGCAGATGAACGGGCTGCAGGAGCTGCGGCGCTCGTGGCTGGTCCGCCATTGCGGCTGGGGGCTGGGGGAGCGGCAGCGGCTGGCGCGGCTGGACTAGCAGCAGGCGGAGCACTTCCCCCAGCGACGGCATCAATGACCAAAATGGCCTGACCGGTCTTGACGGTGTCGCCCGACTTAACCAGCACTTTGCTGACCTTGCCTGCATGCGGGCAGGGGAGTTCCATCACGGCT
>JAIXVG010000211.1 GCA_027483145.1 Planctomyces sp. | reverse complement strand
AAGCTACGTGAACTTCTCGACAAATACCTTGCCGACGTCGATGCGCAGTTCCCGACGCCGAACCCGAACTTCGACCCCAATCAGCCAGTTGAACCGAAAAAACGTGGTGGGAAGAACAAGCCAGGGAGACCCGCAACGAATTGAAGAACCTGCATTGTGGCGATTCCCAGGAATGTTTCAGGAGACTGACATGCGTACTCACGTGAAAGCCGGACTATTGATGTTGGCCATCGGGTCGACAATCTCGATTGTGCAGGCGCATCCCGGCCATTCGCATCACAAATCGTCACCACCCGCTGCCAATCAACAGTCATTCGTTTCAGAACGAACCTGGATGGCGTCGACCGGCGTTTTTCGCGAAAAGGGATCGTTCGTCATGGCGCGGGACGGCTTGGTCCAGATCCGCCGGGGCGACGACTCGCTGGTCTCGCTCCCCATCGCGCTGCTGCGGAGCGATGACCAAAGCTGGATTGATCGGCGAATGTCCGAAATCCGGCGTCTCGCAGAGAAAAACGGACTCGTTGAGTCGAAATCAGATTTCAACATGCGACTCGGCGTACCCATGCATCTCTCGCAGCCAGCCGAAGGTTTTGGATTCGTCTCCGACGAGTTCCCGCTTCTACAGGGCGACCGCCAAAATGAAGTTCCGCCTGGTGAGTTGCTCTTCGCACAGTTGGGAAATCGAAAGCCGGGGAAGAGCGTGGCACGCGATCAGGTTCCTGAGATCGCCAAGGCCTTTGAGGCGTTCGTCAAGCTCAAGGCGATTCAGACCCGTTGGGACGACCGTTTCTTCTATGTCGAATCAAACGGGATGCCGGATCATCAGATGATGGTGGGTATCACGGCCTGGCAGCAGCAGGTGCCGCTGCCGCAGAAATACGTCGGCGACAACGCCTGGCAGATTCCGTTGCATCCCATCCCCGCTGAGACCCCAGTAACGACCAAGAATCGCTTTTTGCGCGGAGCGATTGCGGTCGCCGTCAATGGCATACCGATCTTCAACCCACTCAACAATCGTGGAGACGATGCGTACCTGTTTGGAGAGCTTGATGAATTCGGTGGTCACTGCGGTCGGGCTGACGATTACCACTATCACATTGCGCCAGTGCATCTGGAAAAGACCAATGGCAAGGGAAAGCCCATTGCCTATGCGCTCGACGGCTACCCGATCTATGGCTACGAGGAACCGGATGGATCACCCGTCAAGAATCTCGATACCCTCAACGGTCACAAAGACGCCGATGGAAACTATCACTATCACGCGACGAAGAAGTACCCGTACCTCAATGGCGGGTTCTACGGGGTTGTGACCGAACGTGATGGCCAAGTCGATCCGCAACCACGGGCTGAACCGCTCCGTCCCGCCTTGCCGCCATTGCGAGATGCCAAGATTACAGGCTTTAAGGAAACCAAGGCCGGTAGTTACACCTTGACTTACGACGTGAGGGGTGAAAAGGGGACCGTCAGTTACACCCTCGCGAAAGATGGATCAGCCAAGTTCGTGCTTGTCGACACAAATGGCAAGACGACTCAGGAAACGTACTCACCGAAGCGGCGCGGCCCTGGTGACGGTGATCGACGCCCGCCCCCGCGGTCTGGTGAGAACCGGCCGCCCGGTGTGGGGCAACGCCCCCCGCGCGACGAAGAATCTCGACCTCCTCGTATCGAGGAAGGGACGCCAGCAAACACGGCGGCAAGGCGACCGGGCGGCAAACTTCCCCAGTTGAAAGTGACTAGTTCATCCGTAGACCCGAACGGTTTCGTTTCGGTTGACTGCACTTGCGACGGGAAGCGAGAATCGCCAGCCGTTGCCTGGAAAGACGCTCCCGAGGGAACGAAGTCGTTCGCCATCAGTCTTTGGCACACGGCTCCCGATCAGGAAAAATCGTACTGGGTCGTTTACAACATCCCCGCTGCGCCAGAGAGCCTCACCCAAAAGTCGGCAAAAGCAGGAACACTGGGCGTCAATGATCGTCGTCGCGCCGAATACGACCCGATGTGTTCAAGAGGCCCCGGTGTCAAGACGTACCACATCACGGTCTATGCGCTTTCGTCCAAGTTGGATTTGGTTCCGGAAAAGGCATCGCGGGCAGAACTGCTGGCAGCAATCAAGGAAGTTACGCTCGCCGAAGGAACGCTCGACTTCAAATATGAACGGAAGGATGCTCGGTGACGATCATGACGCCATGCCTTACCAGGTTCGCAATACAAGTCGTTGTGCGCGCGATGATTCTGTGCCTGATGCCCGGGCTGCCGCTTTCCGCCGAGTCATTTGCGGCCGAAGACCGCCGGCCACCGAACATCATCCTCGTCCTGATGGACGACATGGGCTGGCGCGACGTCGGCTTCATTGGAAACAAATTCGTCGAAACTCCGCACATCGACCGTTTGGCCAAGTCCGGCCTGGTGCTCACACAGGCCTACGCGAGCGCCCCCAACTGTGCCCCCACGCGGGCGTGTCTGATGTCGGGCCAGTACACGCCTCGGCACGGTGTCTATACCGTCGTCGATCCCCGGCAACCGCCCGGTTCGCCCTGGCACAAGTTGCAGGCGGCGGAAAGCAAGTCGCAACTTGATACAAGCGTCGTCACCATTGCCGAATCGCTGCGTGACGGTGGATATGCGACCGCCTTCTTCGGCATGTGGAATTTGGGACGCGGTCGCACCGGGCCCCTCACTCCGAGCGGTCAAGGTTTCCAGAAAGTCGTTTTTCCGGAGAATCTTGGCTTCGGAAAAGACGAGTATCTCGATAATGAAGAGAACTACCTGAGCGATCGGCTGACCGACGAAGTTCTCCAATTCGTGGACCAGAATCGCAATCGACCATTCTTCGTTTATTTAGCCGATCATGCCATCCATGCACCATTCAATCCAAAGCAAGATTTGCTGGCTAAGTACGAACGGAAGGCGGTAGCAACAAAAGATCGTCGCAACGATCCCGCTTGTGCGGCGACGATCGAGGCTGTCGATCAAAACTTCGGACGAATCATGGATCGGCTCAAGCAGCTAAATCTTTCCGACAACACTTTCATGATCTTTACGTCAGACAATGGCGGAACCCAACAATACACACCGCCGCTGCGAGGTGGCAAAGGCGAACTCTATGAAGGTGGCATTCGCGTCCCGCTAGTTGTAGCCGGACCGGGAATCAAGAATCTCGGCGGCAAATGCGATGCGCCGGTGTCGACTATTGATCTTTATCCGACGCTCCTAGAGCTGGCGGGCATCAAGGCGCCAGATGGTCTATCGCTCGATGGCGTCAGTCTCGTCCCTCTCTTTCACGGCGCATCAACGCTCGACCGTAAACGACTTTTCTGGCACTTCCCGTGTTATGTCGGCAGGGCAACTCCTTCGAGCGCGATTCGTGAGGGAGACTTCAAGCTGATTGAATTCTTTGAAGACGGGGGACGAGTCGAGCTCTTCAACTTGAAAAATGATCCGAATGAGGAAAAGAACCTTGCCGCATTGATGCCCGACAAAGCCGCCGCACTCACGAAAACGCTGCGCGCCTGGCAACAGGAAACAAACGCATTGCTGCCGGTTGGTCCCAATCCCAACTACGACCCCAAAGCCGAGCGTCCGCGCGGAGGTCAAGGGGGTGGTGGTCGAGACAAGTCGAAGCGCGGTCAGCCAAAGCGGTGAAATTTTTTGATTGCTAGCGACCTATCATTTCGGGAGTGAGCCGGGTCATCTGACTTTAGTGGTCTGCCTGTCCCGTAGTCAGTTCAGTACCTCCGTTACTCCGGCTCTGCTGACACCGAAATAACGGACGAGTGCGACAGGGCTTTCAGGCTTTCCAGAGTCCATCAGTGATTCATAATGGAAAACCAGTTTCAGGCGGTCACGGGGCTGCAAGGATTGCGATATCTTCGGCTTAGGGGGTGCGGCAACGGTGTTTCACGGATAAAGATAGTCCGTGCGGAGTTGACGTACCTGCTTGGTAGCGTACGCACCTTGCTCGACGAGTTGCCGGTTTGTATCACCCATGATTCGGGGAACCCCGAGGATCATCGACCACTGTGGGGCGAATCAAACGTCTCCGACGTGCGGTCTATCCGGTCTTGGCTGCATGGCGACGGCAAAAAGCTGTCGCGCCGCCCAAGGAAACAGCTTGACAGGCGTGGCCACAAGCACGGACAGACTTTAGAGTTTTTAGAATGCGATTCGCGAAAACCGCGTCAGACAGCCGTCCCAAATAATGCGCCCACGCCTGCCGTCAGTCCCATCGCAAGTGCTCCCCAAAAAGTGACTCGGACGGCGGCCTTAATGACTGGGGCACCCCCTGCGTAAGCACCAAACCCGCCCAGCAGCGCGAGAAACAGGATCGATGTGGCGATGACGACGGGAATCAAGGCTGTGCGTGGCGTTACCAGCGCGGTCACCATCGGGCACGCTGCACCGATCGCGAAGGTTCCGGCGGAGGCGAATGCAGCCTGAACGGGTTTGGCGTTCGTCAACTCCGAAATGCCGAGTTCGTCCCGAGCATGTGCGCCCAGTGCATCGTGGGCCATCAATTGATCGGCCACTTGACGGGCCAGTAACGGTTCCACTCCGCGGCTCGCATAGATTGCAGCCAGTTCGTTCCGTTCCGATTCATCCTCCGTCGCCAGTTCTTTCCGCTCGCGATCCAGGTCGGCCTTTTCGGTATCCGACTGCGAACTCACCGAAACGTATTCCCCGGCCGCCATCGACATCGCGCCGGCCACCAGCCCTGCGACTCCCGCGACCAGAATGTCACTCGAAGGAGATTGTGCGGCTGCCACGCCGACGACCAGGCTCGCCGTGGACAGGATGCCGTCGTTTGCCCCCAGCACCGCAGCGCGCAGCCACCCAATCCGATCGGTCCGGTGTCGTTCAAGGTGTTGCACAAACATTCGGTTAACTCCTCGGTGTTCGGTCAGATCCAATTCATTCTCAACAACCACGACTTGACCAGTTGTGTCAGAATCACGTAGCTCAACAGTGTCAGTGCCAACAGCGGCCAATACAACGCGGGCAGCGGCGTGAAACCCAGATAACTTCCCAAGGGCGAAGACGGGATCGCGATGCCGATTCCCAGAATGCAGGCAGAGGTAACGATCAGCGGCCAGGATGCCCGACTCTGGAGAAACGGTATCCGGTTCGTGCGAATAACGTGAATGATCAGCGTTTGTGTCAGCAGGCTCTCGACAAACCACCCGGTCTGGAACAGGCTCGCGCTGTTCGCCGCTGCATCGGGCGTCGAGACGTTCCAGCATTGAAACAAGTAGAGCATGATGAAGAACGTGGTGTAGTCGAAAATCGACGAGCAGGGACCGATGCAGACGATGAACCGCGTCAGCTGCCGGATATCCCAGGGGCGCGGCTTCTCGACCTGTTCGGGGTCGACCTCGTCCGTCGGAATCGCCGTCTGGCTGATGTCGTACAGCATGTTGTTGGCGAGGATCTGAATCGGAGCCATCGGCAGGTAAGGGACGAAGACGCTGGCCCCCAGGACGCTGAACATGTTGCCGAAGTTGCTGCTGGCCCCCATCCGCACATACTTCAGGATATTCGCGAAGACCTTGCGCCCTTCCACAACGCCCGCCTCCAGGACCATCAGCGACTTTTCGAGCAGGATCATGTCCGCCGACTCCTTGGCGATGTCGACGGCGGTATCGACGCTGATCCCCACGTCCGCCGCCCGCAGAGCCGGGGCGTCGTTGATCCCGTCCCCCATGAAACCGACGATGTGCTTTCGAGACTGCAAGGCGTGAATGATCCGCTGCTTATGCGCGGGTGAAACGCGGGCGAACAGTGTGGTCTGCAAGGCAGCCTCAGCCAGTTGCTCGTCGCTCATGGCTTCGACGTCGCTGCCGAGCAGGACGAACTCGGTCGATAGACCAACCTCTTTACAGATTTTTCGGGCCACGAGATCGTTGTCCCCGGTGACCACCTTTACAATCACTCCATGAGCTTGTAGAGCCAGGATGGCCTTCGCCGCTGTGTCTTTGGGGGGATCGAGGAACGCCACGTAGCCCTTCAAGATCAGGCCCGATTCATCCGCCTGAGTGTAGGGCGTGGCGTCTCCCGCAACGACGCCCCGTTGAGGGATGTCCTTGCTGGCCATTGCCAGAACCCGAAACCCGTCGGCGGAGAGCCGCTCGTACTCGTGTTTCAGTGTCTCGATATGGGCGTGGTCCATCGGGTAGAACTGGCCATTGAGTTCGAAGTTGGCGCAGCGCGGGAAGATTGCTTCGGGGGCTCCTTTACTGATAATACGGTCTGTCCCTTCCGGAGTCCGAACCACCACCGACATGATGCGCCGCTGAAAGTCGAAGGGGATCTCATCGACCTTAGCGTACTCGGGGATGTTGGCATGCGCATGTGTCTCGGTATGCGCCAGGATCGCGCGATCCAGGATGTTCTTGAGACCGGTCTGGAAGTGGCTGTTCATATAGGCCAGCGCGAGGACGTCGTCGCTTTCCTTCAACTCCACATCGCAGTGTCGCTCCAAGATGACGCGGTCCATCGTCAAGGTACCTGTCTTGTCGGTGCAGAGGACATCCATCGCCCCCAGGTTCTGAATGGCGTTGATCCGCTTGACGATGACCTGCTTCCGGCTCATAGCCAGCGCTCCCTTCGACAGGCAGACCGCCACAATCATCGGCAGCATCTCTGGCGTTAGACCGACCGCCACGGCGATAGCGAAGAAAAACGCTTCGCCCCAATTCCCTTTGGCAAACCCGTTGATCAAGAACACGAGAGGGACCATGACGATCACGAATTGCAACATGAGCCAAGTAAACTGGGCGATCCCCTTGTCAAATGCCGTTTCCGCTTGTGGCTGCGTGACCAGTTGGGCCATGCTTCCCAGGTAGGTCGCTCCGCCGGTGGCCACGACTACCCCGGTGGCGGAACCGCTTTCCACGCTGGTGCCCAAGAACGCGATGCTGGTGAGTTCCACCGCGACCGTCGTCTTCGCGTTCTTCTCAACCCCGAATTTTTCAACGGGGAAACTCTCGCCGGTCAGCGACCCCTGAGTCACGAACAGATCCTTGGCCCCAAGAATGCGCACGTCAGCGGGGATCATGTCGCCCGCGGCGAGCTGGACGATGTCGCCGGAAACTATCCGAGAGACCGGAACCTCCAGCGGCTGGCCGTCACGGATGACAGTGGCCGTGACGGAAATCATGGCCCGGAGCTTGGCGGCGGCACTGTCGGCTCGGGCCTCCTGGACCAGTTTCAGCCCCACGCCCAGCACGATCATCAGCGACATTACGAATCCGGCGCGGACGTCGCCGGTCGCAAACGAGATGCATGCCAGCACCGTCAACAACAAAACGAGCGGATTAATAGCCGCACGCCAGACCAGTCGGGCCATGCCCGGCCGCTGGTCCTTGGCGAGCACGTTGGGGCCATGCTCGGCCAGACGCCCATCGGCTTCCTCGGCCATCAGTCCCGAGGAACGCGTTGCAAACCGGGCCAGGAGAGACGCGGCGTCCATCGTGGCCGCTTCGACCACCACCTTCGAAACGTGTATCTGCGGCTTCTCGCGGTGAATCGCGGCGAAAACGTGTTTGGGAAATACGGCGGTCGGCATGACTGACCAATCCCCTCGCCCAAGAGAAGGTTCATCGTCGCAATGTGCGAAGATCGTCTCTAGCAGTGGGCACAAAGATGTGATCGTATCACAACCGCAGGATTATTGTTCGATTGTCGGGTTCCACCGTGATCGAGCGCAGACTAATGACATACTATTTGCACATCGTCTCATCGGGGTGAAACGCCGAATGGGATTTCCACACGCGCCGTGATTGGACCTGCATAAACACCAGCACGTACAAATTCCGAAATCCCTTCAGTGTCGAGGCGCTCTTGGCGAAGAAGTCACACCGCCAGAACGTCTTGGCTTGCTGACGCCAAACTCTTTCGCCGCTTGTTGGTAGCCGACGACCTCGGGGCGTTCGAGAACCTTCTGGTGCGTGCGCGCTACCGCGACCGCGTTAACCACTTCGCCCTCCTGAACGCGAGTTTGCAGTCGCCGAACAGTTTTAGGCTGATCGCCATGCGGTTTTCCGACCTTCAGTTCTGGAGCGTAATTGAAGCGACCGTGAGCAGGTCGTGACTTACGCAAAGTTGCTTTTGGCTGTTTCTGGACCGACGGGGGACCTGCACAGGGAGGGATGAAGTCATGAAGGTGTCTCGAATTGGTAGCACTTCAAAGAACGGACTGGCTTGATTGGCAACAATTGACTGCTGAACCATTTCAAACTTTCTATAGGCTGCCAGACCGGTAAGAAACTCGCCAGAACCGGGCCTGGGGGGCATCTGCCAATCGGCCAATGTGGGCGGAATTGTAACCCTTCCGTCTGAAGGATAAACTGTTAGGCATGTCTCGCTCAGTCGCAGCATTCGCTGCACAGCCATTCCAATCTCGAAGAGGTCATCATGTCGCTCGCTACGCCTCTAGTTCGCCCTGCTTTATTCGCTGGCCAAACGAAGCTGCTCATTGGTAATCAATGGGTCGAGTCGGCCGATGGTGGAACGTTTGAAACGCTGAACCCTGCAACGGGAGAAACCATCAGTGATGTTTGTGCAGCCTCAGCGACCGATGTTGATTTGGCTGTGAAAGCGGCCCGCCATGCTTTGGAGCGCGGACCGTGGGGAAAGATGGAAGCGGGCGAGCGCGGACGGCTCATGTTCAAGCTGGCCGATTTGGTCGAGCGGCATACGGAAGAGCTGGCCCAGCTCGAAACGCTCAACTCGGGCAAGACGATCAACGATACGCGCGGCGACGTGGGAGGGGTGGTTGCAACCCTGCGCTACTATGCGGGCTGGGCTGACAAAATCGAAGGGAAGACAATTCCGTCTCGCAAGGGATTCTTCTCGTATACCCTGCGACAGCCGGTAGGGGTTGTTGGCCAGATCATTCCCTGGAACTTTCCACTGCTCATGCTGGCATGGAAGTGGGGTCCAGCGCTCGCTTGTGGAAACACGATTGTCATGAAACCAGCCGAGCAAACGCCCCTCTCGGCTTTGCGGATGGGTGAACTGGCCATTGAAGCAGGTTTCCCCGCCGGCGTGATCAATTTGCTGAACGGATATGGCGAAACGACCGGGGCCGCCATCGTCGATCATCCGGGCATCGACAAGCTCGCATTCACGGGCCATGTCGACACAGCCAAAATCATCGCCCGCAACGCAGCTAATACGCTGAAGCGAGTGACGTTCGAACTGGGCGGCAAAAGCCCTAACATCGTGTTTGCTGATGCCGACCTGGAAGCAGCGGTCAATGGGGCCTATCACGCCATTTACTTTAACGGTGGCCAATGCTGTACGGCTGGCAGCCGATTGTTTGTAGAAGAATCAATTCGTCCAGAGTTCGTCGCAAGGCTGGCCCAAAAGACCAAGCAGAGGCGACTGGGAAGCCCACTCGACACAACCGTCGAGCAAGGCCCACAGGTATCGCTCGAGCAGATGAACAAGATTCTTGGGTACGTGAAGCTGGGTGAAGAGCAGGGAGCAACGCTGGTCGCAGGAGGGGCCAAGTGGGGCGAACGTGGCTTCTTTGTCGAGCCAACTTTGTTTGATAACGTGACCGACCAGATGGCGATTGCGACCGATGAAATCTTCGGCCCAGTGGTCAGCGTTCTCCCATTCAGCGGAACTGATGACCTGATTGAGCGAGCCAATAACACCAATTACGGGTTGGCCGCCGCTGTTTGGACCAAGGACATCGACAAAGCGCATCGTTTCGCCCAGCAAATTCAGGCCGGAACAGTCTGGATCAACTGCTATCACATTTTCGATGTGACCACCCCGTTCGGGGGATTCAAGGAGTCTGGCTATGGACGCGAGAAGGGGGAAGAAGCCCTGCTGAATTACACCGAGACCAAGACCGTGACCATCAAGGTCGAATAGCGGGTGAATTGCATCGTAATGAGTTTTCGCCACGGCTGGTCGTCGGCGGTTTCCGGCTACCAATTGGTTGCCATCAACCAGTAACAGAGTCTTCGTGGAATGCCGCCTCGCAAAGATACGCTACCCACGAAAATCTGTTGCGTCTGTCAGCGTCCCTTTACCTGGCGTAAGAAGTGGGAACGCTGCTGGGAGGAGGTCAAGTACTGCAGCGACAAATGTCGCCAAGTGGGGAGACCACAGAAGTCGAGCGAGTAGTTTGCAGCGGCTTACAGCCGCTGCATTTCAAGCAACGGTTGCAGATGGTAACCCCACAAGATCAAACGAGGCCACCTGATTCAGCCACCGAGCCCCAACCGATGTTTAGCGTCTGAATAATCACTCCATCCTCAGCCTTAGGGGCATTGGGATTCGATGGGGCGACGCAGCTTTTTGACCAATGTGCTAGACGCATTCGGTCCTTTCAGACGCGACAACAAATGCCGGCCTCCGAATTAAGATCAGCAAAGGGGAACTCAATCGCTAGCGACTTGCGACAACAGAACGGAGTTGTCCGCGAACTACTTCAGTACCGCCTTCTGATCTCTACCAACCCTTCAAATCTATGCGAACAGCTTGTCAATCGGCTTGCCGTCATGGGCGACCATAAATGGCCGGCCAGTGTAGGAGGTGACCACTTCCTTCAGCGGAAGTCCGAGCGCTGTGGCGATCGTGGCGTTCAAGTCGGCAGGGGTGACTCCGTCTGAATCGACCGCGTGGCCCGCAGCATCAGATGTTCCATAGAACATCCCGCCCCGAATCCCGCCACCAGCAAGAACCGACGAAAAGGCGGCCGGATGGTGATCGCGACCAGCATTGCCATTGATTTCTGGCGAACGACCGAACTCGGTCGTCAGCACAACCAGTGTTTCATTCAGCAGCCCGCGATCGGCCAGGTCTTTCAGCAAAGCCGAAACGGCCTGATCCATCACTCGGCATCGGGCAGGGAGGGTATTCCCCTCGTAGATGTTCGAGTGCATATCCCAGCCGCCGAAACTGACTTCAACGCAGGTCACGTTGTTCTCGACGAGCCGACGTGCAAGCAGGCAGCCCTGTCCGAACGCATCGCGGCCGTAACGATTTCGATCAGCATCTTTTTCTTCGTTGAGGTTAAACGCCTTCAGTTCTTTGCTGGATAGCAGCGAAACAGCTTCAGCGTAGAAGTCGGTATAGGACTGGACCTTCTGGACGGGGAACCGGCTGCGGAAGTTCTTGTCGAACTTGTCAATGAGAGTCAGCCGCTTATCAAGTGAAGCATCTGTCAGATAGGCCGGTGCGTTTGTGTTCTCCAAGCCACGGTTAGGATCGCCAATAGGCAAGGGGCTGTAGGTTGGGTCAAAGAATCCAGCACCGGGATGCCGAGCGGGAGCACTAATGAGGACAGTATCGGGCAACGTTTTGCTCTGACGACCTCTAAACCTCTGAATCCAAGGGCCAAGGGATGGGTGACGTTCAGTTGCAATTTGCTGATAGCTGGTTCGCATCCAGTATTCTGCTGCTTCGTGGTCGGCAGTCTGGGTACTAAGCGAGCGGATAACGGCTAGCTTGTTAAAGTCTTTTGCCAAGTTCGGCAAAAACTCGCTGATCTGAGCGCCTGGGACACTGGTCGAAATCGGCCGTGTCTGCCCCTGGTTTTTGTGACCGGGCTTCAGGTCGAACGTATCGAGGTGGGTCATTGCTCCACCCATGTATAAATAGATGAGCCGCTTGGCTTTGCCGACTCCAACCTCGGGGACATAGGCTTTTGCCTGGGGAGCAGCACCACCTGGTCCAGGCGGAGCAACTGGTGGCTGAGCGTGAGCCATTGAGGCCTGCATGGTCGACAGGACCGAGACACCCAGGCAGGACTTGGCTGCATACTCGATGAATTGACGTCGGTTGGCCGCATTGGAACCAAACACGTGGGCAAGATCATTAAGCTGAGACATCAGGAAGCCTTTCGTCCAGTGCAGTCCGCACTCGTAACAGATCGTCCAAAAACAGACGCTTAACCATCACTGGCTTGGCACCCGCTAACCGGGATCACTCCAAACCTATTGACCGAAGCAAGTACTCAAGCAGCCGCCGAGTTACTGAATGAACAGGAACTCGCGGGTGTTAACCAGTGACCAAATCACGTTTCCAAAGCCCGCTGGGCCATTTCGTTTGACTTCGTCTTTGGCGATCTCCAGTTCTTCTGCATCAGGTTCGCGAGCCAGAATCGTTTCGAAAATGACCTTAACCTGATCGACTACGTTCTTCTTACGCATCACGTTGTTGTACATGGTCGAGTTCTTCTCAAGCAGCATGTGCGTGATCGGACCGTTGAACATAAACAACACTTGCGGAACAGAGCCGGCGGTCGAGGATGACGAGATCTGTTCGCGATCGGATTGACCAAACATTCGAATGAAGTGGCTGGCGGGTAGTGGAGAGGGAAGTTCCGAGGCTCGGCCCAAAAGAGTTCCCTGATAGATATACTTCTGTTGGTACTTCCCAGCCAGGTTGTATTCGATCTCATTGAACTTGTTGTCGGCATCAAGGACTTCCTGAGCCGAGGCCTTGGTCAAATCAAGACCGATTCGCTGGGTCCTCGCCTTGGAGTCGATTTCACGATATTCGCCTGGATCCACTACGGCCAACGTCAGGAATGAATCCCAGACTTGCTCTGCAGTCATCCGGCGCAACATCGGGCCGGGGTAATGGTAAGGGACACCCGGAGGTACTTCCTCGTTACAGGCCTGTCGTTGATAGGCCTCGGTATTGAGCAGAATCCTCAGGTATTCCTTCATGTTGAAGTTGAGCCGCTTCATCTCTGATTCGAGGAAGGCCATCAACTCTGGGTTCTCTGCCTTAGTCTCATCAAGCATGTCATCGATTGGTTCGATCTGACCCATCCCGAAAACTTGCTTCCAGAGGCGATTGGCAATCACGACCGCAAAACGGGGGTTATCCTTGTCGACCAACCAGCGAGCAAAGGCCTGTCGTGGCGTCTCATCAGGCCGCTGATCGAGTGGCTTCCCGAACAAGGTTTTTGGTGCAACAACGTCACCCGGTTTCGCGTCTTCGTAGGCATAATCATGAGGCAACTGAATCTTTCGATCAACCTGATCGTTCAGGATCTGCATGTTGATGCGAATGACTCGCTCAAACCGGTAATAGTTGTTCCGCCGGTCTTCTTCCTCTTGCTCGATTTCAGCGTACTGTTCCTGTAACCGATCATTCGGGTTGCTGCTCCAGAACCGCTGATCCCCACCATGAGTCCCGTGGAGAGTGCCGAATGTAATGGCAGCCATTTCGTAGAACTCACGCTGCGTCCATTTATCGAACGGGTGGTTATGGCATTGAGCACAGCCAATTCGGGTTCCTAGAAAAATCCGAACCGTATTGTTCATGATATCGAGGGGCATATTGGGATCACGCTGCAAATAGCCACTTGCGGGATCTTCCCACATGAGACCTTTGGCGGTGATCATTTCAGTCACCATCTTGTCCCATGGCTTATTCTCGGCGAGCGATTGCTTGATCCACTGCTTGTAAGGCTCGCTCCTCAAGCCATCGTTTGGAGCATCAATGTACCGCAGCACGTCGGCCCAATAGTTGAAATAGTGGCTGGCGTAACCATCGCTGGCCAACAGCTCATCAATCAATTGGGAACGCTTGTTTGGAGCGGTGTTCTGCTGAAACTTCTTGACTTGCTGGTAAGTCGGAATGGCTCCGGTGACATCGAGGTAAACACGCCGCAGGAACTGCTCGTCGGTGGTCTTGGGAAGCGGAGTAACGCCAAACTTGGTGTGATTGGCCGAAACAAACTGATCGATCTTCTGTGCTGACTCCAGCGCGTTCTTCAATTCGCCAGCCGCAACCCCGGTTGACTTGACGACGAACTTGGGAACCGACTCTTCCTTTGGTTTATCCGGTTGCTTTTTAGCGGGTGCAGGAACCAGCGAAGCGACGATGTTCTGATCGGCCCGAGCTTCCTGAGTCTTTTTGAGTTTTTGATATGCCTGCGATCGACCGTTGTAGGCGAGGACGTATCTTCGATCGAGCTCAATTGCCTTTGTGAAGTCGGCCACTGCGGCATCCAGTTCCTTCTTGCCAAGGTTCGCGTAACCTCTCAAGTTGTGAGCCGGAGCATAATTCGAATTGATCTTGATCGCTTCGTCTGCACGGCCGAGGGCCTCGTCGTAATTCTTTTCTTCCAGGAAGAGGCTTCCGCGATCAACATGGGCCCGAACGAAGCCAGGTTGCCTTCTAATTAGGGAGTCAAGCTCTTCGGCCGCTTTCTCGGCAGTCCCTTTCACATTCTTCTGCAGGGCAATCAGGTATGCTTTATCGCAAATCGCATCAGCAAAATCGGGCTTAGCCTTGAGAGCGTCCTCCAAATCCTTCACGCATTGCTTCAAGTCCTTTTTCTGTGCGTACGCTGTCGCTCGCCTTTGCAGAGCGAGCACATATCCCGAGTTCAGCTCTAGTGCCTTCGTCTGATCTTTGATCGCCTGATCAGGATTGTTTTTAGCAAGGTAAGCCATACCCCGAATGCTGTAGGCTTCGTGCGACTTGGGCTGCACCCGAATGGCCGTATCGGCGTTCCAGATTGCCTTGTCGTAAAGTCCTCGGCCGACGTAGGCCTGTGCCCTGGCAATCAACGCTGGTGGGTGCTCCGATTTTTCGAGAAGTGCGTAGTAGGCGTTATCGATAGCTGGCAAAAACTTGAATTGCCGATAATCAATAATCGACTGCTGAGTAAACGCATCAGCCCTGACCTCGCGATCAGCAGCAGACATCGCTGGCTTGCCGGTCACAACCTTTAAATCGGCCAATGCTTTTTCAAAATCGCCTGCGCCACTGTGTGCCATGCCGCGATAGAGGAACGCCAAACTACTTTGGGCATCAACCTGAAAGGCTGGCTCGATCTCAGCCAATGCCCCTGCCCAGTCCTCTTTCTCAAGCTTTGGCTTAACCTTGGCGACAATTGCTTCAATCTTGACCAGTTCGGGAGACTTGGGTGGGCCAACCACTTGAGGGGCCACCTGAGCCTGAACCGCAGACGCAGCAATTACTGCTGCGAAGCAGCAGGAAATGGCGACAAAACATCGAGCCGAAAGGTCAAGACGCATTCGAAACCTCTTGGAACAGAGACACTTACAACGAAAGCGATTCGCTAGATCGAGGGGAGCACCGAGTGGCTAAATCTGATTGCTGGAAGCAAGCGACTGCCAAAACTCGTCATATTTGCCGTCTTTGATACTAACATTTGCTAGTGGTAACCTCAACTGCGTACAAAAAGTTCGTGAGATTTACCGATCGGCCAAACCAAATTTCGATATTTCTACGAACGTCGGATAGTCTCTCCGCACAAGCAGTT
>JAIXVG010000177.1 GCA_027483145.1 Planctomyces sp. | reverse complement strand
TGTCAAAACGGGATGAATTTTCTGAGTTGAGAGCGAGATTTCGGAATCACGCATTGCCGGGCCGCGGCCAACTGCGGTTAGTCAGCGCTAACACACCGACCTCCTGGCTAGACGACCCAAAAAATGGATCGTCTGGTTCAGTAAATTGTCCGTGAATGAATCAGAACACTAAAGATCGGAGAGATTCCATTTCTGCAGAGCCAGTGATGACTTAACATGTTTTCTTTAAACCGTTTAACGAAAATCGACTGAGTGAATCAGTCGGTTAGGGCAATCACGTGCAACCGCTCCACAGTTTTATCGAATAAGGCGAGTGATTTCTAAGGGACGCGTTTGCTTTCAGCGTGATCAATTTCTCTTGTGCTCACTTCGGTCTTTCGCAACAGTCGCGAAACGGAACTACCAAGCTGACCTAGTCAGGCAAACCGGCGGCTTAGCAGTCCTGCTGGATCGTTTAAATGCGACGCGATGCCGCACATTGTATGCCAGTTATCGCCTCTGACCGAACTTCCATACGATGGAGGCAAGAACCCGCCCACCACATCAGTTTTCGAAAAGGCTGACATGCAGCCCGAGAAGAAGTTCGCGTAACAGTTTGCTGGAACAGGAATTAGATACTTTCGAACGCATTAAAGCGTACTGGCGATCGACCCGGTCACACAACTTTCCGTCGCTCTTTTTTTCAAAACAGCCGCAGCAGAATCCGTTTATTCCGATGCGTGATCGACAAATCCTGGCGCTGTGGCTGCCACCAAACTGATCCCAGCTGTGGCACTCCCAATGATCTTTCAATTGTAACGAATCATGAAACCGATGTCATCGGGTTGGGGCCGAGTGTCTCAACTGATCAATCGTTTTGCCAAGTTTTACTGCTGTCGAGATTATGTCCGCGTCGTTGGAAATCACCGCATCTGCTGACCTGGCCTTACGTTCGAGCGACCATTGGCTCGATTCGCGGCGGGTTAGTTCTTCGGCGGACCAGCCTCGTTGAGCGGCGATTCGACTGAGACGGAGATCGCGTGGAGTATCGATAAAGACGACATAATCGCATTGATCGGCCCAGCCAGCTTCAATCAGAATTGCTGCATCCAGGTAGACAATTGGGATCGACTGGCTTGTTGCATCAGCCATGACTTGTTCAACACGGCTGGCGATCCACGGGTGAACAATTGCTTCCAGTTGCCGGCGCGACTCTTTCTCGGCTCCCTCATGACCAAAAACGAGGGCTGCCAACGCACCGCGGCTGATGGTGTTGTCTGAGCTGAGAATGCTAGGGCCGAATTGGGCGAGAAGCTGCTTCTGTATCTCCCCATCCCTGAGGGCCTCGTGACCAAGCCGGTCGGCGTCGATGACGAGGCCGCCTGACAATTGAGCAGCCGCCTGGCAAACCGCGCTTTTCCCCGAGCCAATCCCTCCAATGACGCCGACGACGAGAGGTCGCGCGGATTTTTCGGCTGGAGAAGCATTGCTCACGGTTCACTTCCTTCACGTCTGGCAGAGCGAGCAGTGGTCACCCAGACGAACGGCTGGCCCGCTTCATCCTGGTAGATTTCTCGTACGAGTCTGGCTTTTGCCACGAGGGTCCGCAAGGCCACGCTATAACTGGCCTGCCGCGGTCGATAGTCGACTTTGATTTCGGCCGGGTCGATTTTGTCGCGACCGAGTTCGAGGGTGTCGAGCAGAATTGGAATCTCGGCTGCTGATTCAATCGTGTCGATCAGTTCTGCCAGTGTTGATTCTTTGAAGCGCATTGGAAGCAGGGTGAAGAACTTGGGCGCCAATTGCGGCCGAGGCTTTTGTGGAGGCCAGCCAATGGGCCAGAACTCTCCACCTTCGCTGAGGGAATCGATCTCGATTTCGACGCGCCCTTCTGGCGAGCGGGCAGGTCGCCAGCCCAACTCCAGCTCTCGAAGCGCCATCGCAAGACAAGTGGCTTTAGCAAACCGCCCTGCCGGTGAAACCAGTTTTTGTTGCTTATTGACCAGCTTCTGGGCAGCGATCGTCCACTGCAGTGGGTAGGTCGAAGGTAGATTGAGCTTGCTAAGAACCTGATCGATTGTCTGGTCGACTGTCTCGATCTTTGCCGGAGTGCTAACCGCTTCGTACAGCCCTTCAAATTGGGCGTTGGAAAGTCCCCAAAGGGGCTGACCATCGGGCTTCCCTTGAGCGCCGTAAGATTCGAGCTCGCGAATCCATTCTGCAACGGCCGCAGCCTCATTGGGGCGAAAGGCCTGGCCAGGAAAGCGAACTTCGCCATTTCGTTCGAGCGTTCCGACGGCTGTCACGCGCCGGATGGTTCCCAGTTGCTTCTCGGTGATCTCTGGTTTGTCGCCCGGTAAGGGAGCGTGAATACGGAGTGAAACGCCCGTTGGTTCGAGAATTGTCTTCCACTGCTGGGCATGGATGCCTCCCCCATCAACGGTGATCAGCTCGATATCGATCAGTGTGGTAGATTGCTTGGTACTGCCGGGTATTGGCTTGCGGGTTGCCGGTGGATCGGCCGGAGGGCGATCATGGGCCTGCAGCTGAGCTTGAGAGGCTGTAACGCTTAATGCCACAAAGCAGATGAAAGGGCTAAACCAGTTATAGTGCGATGCAGATACGGGCATGTCTATTACTCCGAAACGACTTTTCCTCCGGGAATCGTAGCGAGTGACGGCTAAAGTCCTAGATCAATGTTGGTGGAGGTGTGTTGAATAGATCCGTTGGGAAGTGGCTGTGGCTGCCAATGGCTTATTAGATCCTGTGATGAGGTCATTAAATTTGAAGTCTTCCGGCTGAAGTTGTCCATTGCCAGCTATGGATGTTTGGCGGGCTTCATCGGTTATTTAGTTCGGATCGTTGATCAGGCTTCGGTCTTTCAAGCCGCCAGCAGCACGGCAAAGCGGACATGAATCAAAGCTGCGAACAATCGTCGGATGAAGTTAGCCCTCGATCGGCTGCGCCGCCCCGGTAGGCAGGCGCAACCGGGGCTACCCGCTTTTTTGTTCTTTTGACATTTCGGCCACTACTTGCGGAGCGACTTCGGCTTCTTGCCGGTGATGCGGTAGACGTAGCTTAGGATTTCGGCGAAGACGGCGTAGAGGTCTTCGGGAATTGCTTGGCCTACTTTGACCGTTTTGTAGATTGCACGGGCAACCGGTTTACGCTCGACGATGGGAACGCCATTTTCTTTGGCGATTCGGCGGATGGTCGCAGCCCGCTCGTCGGCCCCTTTGGCCACAACGATTGGGGCAGCCATTTTGTCGGCGTCATACTTGATTGCAACGGCCAACTCGGTGGGGTTGGTGACAACGACATCGGCCGTCTTGACCGCCTGAAGTTCGCGCCCTTCTGCCAGCTTACGATGGGCATCGCGCCGCCGCGCACGAGTTTGCGGGTCTCCGTCCATCTCCTTCATTTCGTCGCGCAGCTCTTGCTTAGACATCATCAGATCTTGCTCGTGCTTCCAGAACTGATAGCCATAGTCGAGCAGGCCCAGCACGAGCAGACAGCCAGCAAGCCAGTAACCCAGTTCCGGCAGAAGGGTACCGCACATCGCAGCGATCTGGCTGGAGTCGGCCTTTGCTGACTGGACCAACGCTGGCAACCTGGTACCGATATAGATGTAGGCCACCATCCCCAGAACAGCAATCTTCAGCAAGCTTCCAGCAAGGCGTACGAGGGACTGCATCGAGAAGATGCGCGAGAACCCGCTGAGGGGATTGATTCTTCCAAAGTTCGGCTGCAAGACATCGGGGGTCAGTTGAAATCCGGCCTGAGCCAGACTGACCGAAAGGCCTGTGACGAACATCAGTCCCATCAGGGGCAAGACCCCGACCGCTAACGAGCCTACCAATGACCAGTCAGCTTGGATGACGATGTTGCGGTCAAATACGATCCAGGGACTGGCTCCCAGGGTCTGCTGCATCAGATTGCCCAGGTTGCCACAGAAGTCCTTACCCAATACCGATAGTGCAGCCGAGGTGGCAATCATCAGCACCGCAGCATTGAGATCGGTACTGCGCGCGATGTCCCCTTTCTCGCGGGCTTCGTTACGCCGCTTCTCGGTTGGTAACTCGGTCTTTTCGCCCGACTCGTTTTCGGCCATTGGATGGTTTAGGGTTCAGGGACAGAAAAGTAAAGAACAGGTTTGAATGCAGGGGAGTTATGGAGACCCCGTCCACTCTCAACTCTAAACCATCAACTCTCCAAGCCCCATTGTTGGCGGATTTGACTGATGGTGCTGGTGATGGCTGGGGTAAAGGCCTCGGTCAGGCCGGGGAAAATGGTGGCTAGCACAAAGAAAGCAAGCATGGCCCGGAGGGCGAAGCCGACGGCTTGCAGGTTGATCTGGGGAACGCTATGGCCAAGGAACCCCAGCGTCAGGTCCATCAGCGACATAGTAATAATGACCGGCGCAGCGCAGCGAATGGCCAGCCCGAGAGAGACCTGAACCAGGTCGGATACCAGTTCCACTGTTGATTCGGTCACGAATGCCATTCCAACAGGAATCACTTCAAACGACTGAACTAGCGTTTGCATCATCATCAGGTGGCCTGACATTGGCTCCATGCACAGTAGGCAAACCGTTCCCACAAGAAACAGCAATTGACCACTTTGCGACGATGTTGAATCGAGATCGGGATTAAAGATTTCACCCAGGCTAAAGCCAGCCTGCTGGTCTATGATTTGTCCCGCCAGTTGCAAGCCACCCAGTACGATCTGCACACCAATGCCCAGTGTGAAGCCGATGCTCAGTTCGCCAATCGCCAACCACACGAGGTCGAGCAGTGAGTTGGGCCGAGGGATTAACTGGGTCAGCTCTCGCAAGGGGAGCGACTCTTGCTGCGTTGCGGGTAGTTGGACGGCGAGTGCATCA
>JAIXVG010000178.1 GCA_027483145.1 Planctomyces sp. | reverse complement strand
GACAATCCCCGGCGGGGGGCTGCGGACCACCTGGTCACGCTACGGAGTGCGGTTAGCAAAAGTGGAGACTGTTTCGGCCGCTGAGCGTCAAGAAGACCACCAGCAACATGCGGAATCAAAGGTCGAAGTCGGCCTTTGGTGGGACACCAGGGCCGCAGCGATTCGCCCCGATATGAGAATCCTGTGGCGGAACGATGCGTACTATGTGACCGGGGTCAGCGACCCGGACGGCCGCCGTCGCGAGCTGCTCATTACTGCGACCGCTAAGCGGCAAGGATAGCGGGACAAGATGGCCACCCCAAACCGCACGCAAGCGGCCTTGATCAGCGGCGTCAAAGAGGTCGTTGACGATGCAGCGGTCCTCCAGGTGTTTGAGGCTCTTCAGGATCCAAAGCTGCAGGCCCGCATCGCGTCGGCAAGCTTGGCGGCAGGTCTAAAGCTGCTGGCCGATGCTGGCCGAGCTAACGTCCCCTCGGCTCTGACAGAGGGTCACAGCGGCGACCGGTTTCGGCAGGCTATTGGTCAGCGGCTCGGTCGCTTCAAGGGAGGTGGCAAGTCCGTCTTCGCGGCCAAGGCGGGTCTTAATGTGGGCCGCAGAGCAGTCGACAAAGACTTGTCGGCGTTGATTGGAAAACGCCGGAAAGTGGGAGCCGCGGCTCCGCACGCTGCGCTCTATGCGTTGGGCACCAGTGAGCGAAAGCAAAAGCGAGGTCGCCGCACTGGCCACATGACCTCGAATCCGTGGTTCGCCAGGGCCACGGCCCAGGTATCCGGCCAGGCCATTGAAGCCATCAAGAATCGGTTTGTGATCGAGGTTGAAAAGGCAGTCAAGAAACAGGCCAAAGCGAATGCTAGTTCTTAGTGACTTACGCGAAGTGATTCTCGGTCTCCCTGGTGTCTCAGCAGCGATCGGCACGAACCCTCGCTCCGGGGACAAGTGTTGTCGGCCGCAGCGGCTGTACGAACACGATAGCCGACCGGCAATCGTACTGGCTCTCGTGAAGCCCAACCCAGTCAACGACCTGGCCGGCTGCCAACGAACCTACAACGCTTTGGTCCGAATTGTCTGCCTGGCTGATGATCAACAGGTAACGGCTGACCATCTGGCCAGCAGGCTCGCCCAGCAGCTCGATACTTGGTCTGGCGCAACGCTGAACGGAGAGATAGAGAGCATCACTCTCGACGATGGGCCGACCGACTTTTTGCCGTGGGATGATGGCTCCGACTGTGGGGATCACGTCGCGGAACTTTGGGTTTACGTGTTCTACAAAGAGAACGCGATCGTTTAAGGAGTGACCATGTCTCACAGCTCTAAGGGCACCAAACTGGAACTGTCTGTGTCTGGTGCGTTCGTGACTGTCGGCGGGCTGATGAAGACCGATGAGCCAGCCCCAAAGCCAACCTTCTATGAGGGTGCGACCCTTGATCAAGACGATGAGTGGTTGCGGAAGAATCCAACAGGGTTCAAGGAAGGTGGCTCTGTCTCTGGCGAGTTGTTGGTCGGAGATACTGGCCAAGCTGCATTCTCTGCCCTACTCGCAGCAAACCCTGTGGTGGAAAGCACGTTCCGCATTGCCAACACAGCCGCAAACATATCGACCTCGTTTAAGGGGTACCTGGAAGAGTTCAAGCGGACACACACGTTGGGCGATGCCATCAAGGCATCTTACAACATCAGTGTGAACGAAGTGCTTTAGTCGACGCCGGCGAAACCTTGCTTGCGGATTCCATCGCTGTCCACAAACCATATCGGAAAGCTGATTATGAAAGCCAAGTTGATTCGAGATGTCGATGGACCGAATCCCGACTTTGATCGGAAGAAGCCCAAGCACCCACGAAGCAACAATCCCTATCGAGTCCTCAAAGCAGGAACGGTGCTCGAAGGGCCATTGTGCTACGTGCATTGTCTTGGTGAGGACCCGCACGCGGGCCCCGACGATCAGGAGTGTACCGAGATGGTGAACCTGACAGTCGAACGGCTGAAGCAAGAAAAGGCGATGCGCGAAGCACAAGCCGAAGCGCAGGCCACCAAGCCGGTACCAGAAACCGCCGCTGTTCCGGCAGCCGCCAACACGACCGAAGCTGTGCGTCCCGAAACCCGTCGTAGGGGAAGTTAGCACCGACGCGGTCATGCGTTCTCGTTGACTCAACCAGTTTCATTCACTCGACTCAGGAAAAGATCGATGACTAAGGTTTCACTTCGCGATGCCTTCCTCAAGCCTGTCCCACGTCGCATGGTCAAAGTGACCGTTCCGGCCGATTATCCAAACCCCGAACTCGCTGGTAAGTCGTTCACGCTACGGGCGATGAGCGCATACGAGCGGACCATTTATGAACGAGCGTTTGCAGCAGTCGGTAATGGAGCAAACGCCGAGCAGGTTCAAAACGAATCGCGAGCTAGGTTGTTGGTTGCCACTGTGATCGATCCGTCAACTGGATCTTTGCTGTTCACCAGCGAAGACATTCCCGCACTGATGCAGGTGGACGCAGGGCTGGTCGACTTGCTGGTCACTGAAGCCTTGAAGCTCGTCAATCTGGTGCAAGACCAGAAGACCATCTCGGGAAACTAAGGGCCTGCCCGGCTCGCCGATTTGCTCTGCGGTTGGCCTTAGCACTCGGCTTTCCAACGGTCGACGAAATGCTCGGGCGAATGACCCCGGAAGACTGGGCCGAATGGCAGGCGTTTGACGGCATCGAGCCGATTGGTTGCCAACGCGGCGACTGGAACAACGCGATGCTCGTCGCGGCGATTGTCCAATCGATCGCCGCTGCGAGCGGTGTCACGGCCGAGGTCGACATAAAGCGACTGATGCCGTTCGTGTTCTTAAATGAATCAATCGAGAGTGACGCGGAGGGGGCCGTGCCACTAGCAGCCGACGATCCGGCCGTGGTGTTTGATTGTCTTTCTTCGCTCGGCCTCAAGGTCGAATACGGCATGTTGGGGAAGGAGTAAGCGATGGCCGCTGCTGGCTCACTCACCGTCAACGTGCTCGCTGATGTCAGCCCCCTGACCAGCAGCATGTCGCGTGGCGAAGATCGGACTCGCCAATTCGCCAGCAACGTTACCTCGACCCTCGATCGAATGACCAGCCGCGTGACGACGCTGGCGGCCGGGGCAGTCGCCACTGGGTTGGCCGCCCTCGCCGGTGGGGCGGGGGTCG
>JAIXVG010000075.1 GCA_027483145.1 Planctomyces sp. | reverse complement strand
GCCACTCCTTGGGGGGTTAGCGGCGCATGAGGAATTCGTCGAGGTTGAGGACGATGTTGGTGAGTGTGGTCCAAGTGGCGGCTTTGGTGGGGTTGTCATCGAGTTACCTCAGGAACGCGCGTTTGATTGAGCGTTCGTTTGTGTAGTTTATGCCGCCCAGAGAAACAGGGCTGTGATCTTGCGAGTCGACCAGTAACCGATATGGTTGCAACCTTGGTGACGTTCCGTTTGATCGTAAGCATGACTGCTTCGTGATCGACTCATGCTGTAAGGATGCGGTCTTATCGGCCTATTAGTCGCTGAATATTGTAGAATGAAACCCTCATTTGATATGGGTGCAGTGTTTTACCGCTGTAGGATTTGGGCTTCGCGGCGATGCGATACTAGTAGTTCTACCCATAGGCCTTTTGCCCATTATGGTGACGTATTTGGTCGCGATTGATTTTGCTTGCGGCGACCACGACTACGCAATGATTCGCTATAACACTCAATGGAACGAACGCTTAAGCCAATACAGACAAAATGTATTGCACGAGTTAATGCAATTTACGACGAAAGCAAACTAACAATGGCGACACATGCACCCCGTTTTTTGAAATTGGTCGAAGAGACACGGCCCGAAATTGTCGAATGTGCAGTCGCCGACATCAGTCGCCGGCAACAACAGGGAGAGTCATTGACGCTGATCGATGTGAGGGAGGAGAGCGAATTCGCTGCAGGGCACATTCCTGGCGCGGTCCATCTGGGCAAAGGGATCATCGAGCGGGATATCGAAGGGGTTTTTCCTGACGTGAAGCAAGAGTTGATTCTGTATTGCGGCGGGGGATACCGGTCGGCCCTGGCAGCGAGCAACCTCCAAAAGATGGGTTACCAGAACGTCGTTTCGATGGACGGTGGATGGCGCGGTTGGACAACTGCGGGACTGCCTATTGAAAAGTAGCAGCGCGAATGGGTGAGGCTCAGAGATTTTAAGGGAACCCTCTCATCCAGAGATGTGCTGCAGCGCAATCAGAAGTTCCAATCAGGCGGAACCAAGCTCTCGAATAGGTTTCACCCCGGGCGGAATCAGACGGGGCGATGCGGTCGCCAGGCCAGTCGGCTGACAGTGCCAAAAACTTGAGTCATTCTTTTGGATTCCGCGAACCGATGATAGACGAAGTGGGGTTGTGTTGGCCCGGGTGGCTGTAACGAGCCATTCCCCAGCGAACCAACTTCGTTGTTTGAGTTCATGTAGCGAAACGGGCGCTAACGCCAACAGCCCGAACGCCTGAGACGGGGAGAAGCCGTGTACCGCCGACATTGGTCACTGACTCGCTTGCCGTTTCAGAAGTCTCAGCATGTTGATTGGGTCTTCGAGAGTCAGGGCTTCGAAGAGGCGAAGTCGCGGTTGCTATTTCTGGCAGACCATCAGCGGCGGGCGGGCCTCGTCAGGGGGCCTGCAGGGACCGGCAAAACGCTGCTGCTTCGACTGGTGGCCAACGAAGCCCAGCGGGCTGGGCAGTGCGTGGTTCAGATCGATGCATTGGGGATTGATCACCAGGAATTTGTCATTCGGCTATGCGATGAGTTCCGGCTCGCGCTCGATCCACAGGCAACGCCTGTGCAATGCTGGTCTGCTTTACGGGCAAGATTTCAATCATTGGAACGTGTTGGGACGCCAGCCCTGATTTTGATTGATCACCTCGATCAGGCCGAGTATGGCGTTTCGCTGGCAATTCAGCGGCTTGTCAACCTGATGCACGAGACAGACGCACCGGTCACGATTGCCTTTGCCACGCGAGACTTGTTTACCGGAACGATGGCAGTCCTATTGAGCGAAGTGACCGACCTGTTGATTGAGCTTGGCCCTTGGTCGAGCCTGGAAACGGGCCAGTTTGTGACCCAGGCGCTGCAGCAATCGGGGTCAAACCAGCCCCTTTTTACGGTTGATGCGATCGAGGAAATTCAGCGACTGACCCGGGGGATTCCGGCAGAAGTGATTCGCCTGGCAGACATGGCAATGATTGCGTCGCTGGGTGCTGAAGCGGAAAGCGTAACAGCCGAGATTGTGGCCGGAGCGGCGACGGAGCTTCTTCCGCGCAGCAAGATGCACTTTTCGTCTGCTGAAGTGGCGCATTTGCTGCGCTAGCCCGCATAATCTATGGCCCGCATGGTCATTTCTTTCTCGAAGACATCATGACCTTGTAGCAGAAGGGTGCCAGCCCTCCGGTTTATCGCAATCGATTGTTTTGAGTAGGCCAAAAGTAGCCGCTATACCGGACGGCTCGCGCCGTTCCGCTACAATTCGCGATCACGTTTCCCTTTCGTCGTACATCTCGCGCTGAGCCTCGAAGACAGTCTGTTTGGTGTGAATTGGCCCGATACTGATCACGCGAAAGGGGCAGAGGCCAAGCGGACGCTGACTATTCGGCTTCCATTTCTTCGGCCTCAGCGCCGGGCTGCTCGGTTTCTTCAGGAAGCTCGACTGGTCCCAGCAATTGCTCGAGCATTGCTGCGAGGTTCCGGCCGCGGGCCAGAACCGAAACGACTTTCCCCTCTTGATCGACCAGGATGGCCGTCGGGATGCCCGAGATGCCGTACTTGCGAGCAACCGGGTTGCTCCAGCCTTGAAGCTTGGGGTCGGTCTCGAACAGATTTCTCCAAGGAAGCTTGCGCTTGGCAACAAACTTATCGAGCTTTTCACGCTCTTCATCGAGGCTGATGCCGATCACCTCAAAACCCTTTTCGTGATAGCCCTTGTAAAGCCGCATCACGTTTGGCATCTCGGCCACGCAAGGACCACACCAGGTCGCCCAGAAATCGACGAGTACGACCTTTCCCTTCAAGTCGGTTAGATCAAACGGCTTGCCGTCCAAATCGGTACCGACCACTTCAATCGAGTTGCCGGGGAGGTTCAAACGGCGAGCGATCCCGCGCATCTGTTCGGCCCCTTCCTGAATTTCTGTTCGGCTGCTTTTCTCCAGTGCGTCAGCGAAGTCGCTGTAGAACTGCACGGCTGATTCGGACGATTCGAGCTCTTCCAGTTGACTACCCAACTGAAAGGCTTTTTGCAGAGAGGATTCGCTGTAGTCGGTGCTGACGATCGACTTCAGGACTTCAGCGATCAATGCATCGCGATCGGCAGCAGACAACTGCCCCACCGCCAGGATTTGCAGGATCTCTAATCGTTCCTGGGCGGTCTTAGCTACCACAGGCCGCTTGTCTTTGCTGAGTTTGGTAATCGCCTTGAGGGAGATGTCGAGCATCCCGGGCAAGCCCGATGAAGCGAGCAGCGTATGCGAGTCGAGATGCAGTTCGAGTGCACGTTCGAGCAAAACGTCTTCGGTGGTGGGTTCCGCAACCAGCTTGGCCGACTCAGCAATGATGGTTTCATGCACACGGACCAGAAACTGAACCAGCTCGTCCCTGGTTTTGGGTCGAATGCGTTTGAG
>JAIXVG010000337.1 GCA_027483145.1 Planctomyces sp. | reverse complement strand
CCCGGCCACTGGTTGAATTACGGCAGCTGGCTCGGCGGCCAGAACGCTGGCGATTCGAAACGGCTGCCAGCCGTACGCAGTTTGGAGAGTAAGGGCAACGATCGGGAGGACAGCGTGACGGTAACACCTTGTTGCAAAGCGAACTTCAGGCATATTTCAAGTACCAATCGGTAGGCAGGTTGATGAATTCGGGCGGGGCAGTTGATGTTCGTCGAGTTGCACGCCCTGACGGAAAGACCGCGAATGACAACCAGTTGTAACAAATCGGCGAACGCCGGTCATGCAAATCGCGAGGTTCTTGTTGTCGAGAGCTAAGAATCTGCTTTCAAAACGGTCGGGGTGGCAATTTGTGGGCCAACTTAAAGCAGACGAGTCCTTGACGATTAGTGCAAGAAGCCGCTTTTTTGTGCATCGTTCTGATGGCAGAAATGCACCCGACCACTCGCGTGGTCGGCTCGACGGAGATTTGAACACACGTTCTCGGGCAACTTGCTAACACAATCTTCAAAATCAAAAGTGAGGACTTTTCTCAGACCGGTCGGCACGTCACCATATGAGTATATCAACCACACGTTTGTCGCGATTGAGTGGCGATGACACTTGGATGAACTACAACTTGTGCATTTTGACTGGCACTCAGATTGCCTTCAACAGAATGAAGCCCCTTTTGGCCCCTGCTCGACTCGAACAATCAACCTCATTAGGACCAATACGGTGGTGGTCCTCGCTGCCCCACGACTGGCAGAGAGACTACCTGGCCAGCCTGTGGCTGTTGGTGCTGTGTGTCGGTATCTATTGGCCAGGACTGCCGGGGGTGTTCCTACTCGACGATCGCCCGGCGATTGCTGAGAACCCTGGAGTACAGGGGACTGCTTCAATCTGGAACGTGATCTCGAACTCGTCGCGACCGGTCGCAGACTTGTCGTTTCGCTTTAACAGCCAGATCACCGGATTGACCCCATCGGGTTTGCGAGCAGGCAATATCCTCATCCACCTAATGTGCGGGATGTGCCTGTATTTCATAATCCTTCTGGCATTTAAGGTTTGGCGGCAATCGCGGCAGTTGCCTGGGACTTCCGAAGATGTCGACCGAGCGGTAGCGCTCGTAGCCGCAACGTTGTTCATTGTTCACCCGATTCAAACGGCGGCAGTCACGTACGTTGTCCAGCGGCACGAGTCATTGATGGCCCTCTGGTTCCTCTTAGGACTCTACTGCGTTTTACGCGGCGAGTTGTCGTCGACATCGCGATTATGGTGGCAAGTGGCGGCTGTCGGCTGTGCCTTGCTGTCGCTGCTGACCAAGCAAGTGGGCATTACGTTCGGGCCGGTTTGCTTCCTGCTAGTTTGCGGTTTAACGACCGCCCACTGGCGAAGCTTGTGGTCTGGTCTGCTATTGCCACGGGCTACGTTGTGGCTGGGGCTGGCGGCGGTGACTGGCTATGGCTTGTACACGGCTATTCCAGCTTCAGCACCTCCAAAGCCGATAGTCTCCAGCTTGTCATCGGCTGCCTCGGTACTGGATCCCAATTCAAAACTGGCTCAAACCACAAAACAACCTCTCGCGATAAGTGAGCAGTTGGCTAACAACAACACCAGTGCGGGATTCGGCTACCGATCGATTACCCCCATTGAATATGCACAGTCGCAGCCTGCGATCGTGCTGCATTACCTGGGGCTGATCTGCTGGCCACGATCACTTTGTTTTGACTACGGTTGGCCGGTCGCCCGCACTTTTCGCGACGCCTTGCCTGGCATCGTCGGAATGGTGGTCCTGCTGGTTGGAATCATTTCTGTTTCGATGCGGTGGCCGTGGTGCGGCTGGCTGGCGGCGATGGGAACGATTGTGCTCTTACCATCATCCAGCATTCTCCCCATTCGAGACTTGGCATTCGAGCATCGCGTCTATCTGCCAATGGCCTCGTTCTGCGTGATGGTCGGGCTGTTTGTCGTCCAGCTTTATCAAATTGAGCGGCTCCGGAGCGTTTTGCCAATTGTGCTGGGCGTGATCGTGTTTGCTCTTGCCACTCGCACATTCGTTCGCCAATACGACTATCGAACCGAGACGGGGATGTGGCAGCTTGTTACACAGCAGCGGCCCGAGAACATCCGTGCATGGCATAACTTTGCTGAAGCGATGCACCGGGCCGGTCGTCCTGACGCAGCCATTGAGCCGTTTCGAACCGCGCGAACACTGTCGCGGGTTGCAGTCCCCAACCCGCCCATCGAACGGTTGCAGGCGGCTGAGATCGCCAACGGTTTGGGTTCGGCCTTGCTGGAGCTTCGGCAAGTCGAGCCGGCACTCGCCGCATTTGATGAAGCTGCCAGCTACAATTGCCTGATTCCGGTCCTTCCACATAACCGGGGAAATTGCCTCGCGATTTTAGGTCGTATCGACGAAGCAATTGATGCCTACGCACTAGCGACGATGCTCATGCCCCAAGATGCACGTGTTCAAATCGATTGGGGAAATTTGCTGGTCGCAGATGGGCATCCACAAGAGGCGTTGCCTCTGTTTAATCGGGCGATTGCACTACAGCCGACCGCAGCAGCGCCGTTTCTTGGGCGTGGCCAAGCCTACGTAACAATGGAAGCATTCGATCTTGCGGCCAGAGACTTCATCGCAGCGCTCGAGCGCCTCCCCGCTAACTCGCCCGAGCGGGATGGCGTCACACAATGGCTGAATGCCTACAGGCAAGGCCTCAGCCAAGGCCTGTTTGGTAAGCCCACCACGTCGCAGGGCGCCCCATGAAGACTCAGCCCCCCGCAGTTACCGCAGCAAAGAACGGTCATGCAGCGAATCGTCCGGCTAAAGTCTGGCCCGGCGTCCAGACGCTATTGCCAGTAACCATTGGGTTCACGCTGACCATTATTGCCTATTGGCCTGCTTTTCAAGGGGTCTACCTGCTCGACGACTTTCGAGTGATTGCCCAAAGCCCCGAAGTGCAAACGGGCTGGCCCAGTTTCAGTTGGCGCAACCCCAGCCAGCGGTATCTGATGATGGTCACGTTTGCCAGCGATGTTCGGCTGTTCGGGTCGGGACCATGGGGACACCACCTCACCAACCTCACCCTGCATTTGCTGGCGGGCTTCATCCTGTATCTGTTGGCCAGCCAAGTGCTACGGCAAAAGGAGGTCATCCATTCCGACTGGCTGGCTGCTGGACTCAGCACGATCTGGCTCTGTCATCCTCTCAATACGCAGGCCGTTACCTATTTGACACAGCGGGGGGAAGTATTGGCTGGGCTCTGCTACCTACTGATCGGTCTGGCGATTAGCCGAAGTGCCATCGCCAGTCGCAATCTGGCAATCGGCTGGCTGATTATTGGCTGGTTGGCATTAGTGGCCGGGGCTGCATCAAAACAAGTCATTGTCACCGCTCCCATCGTATGGCTGCTATTCGACCGGCTGGCACTTGAAGCAAGTTGGAAGGCCGTTTTCGCCAAACGTTGGCCGTTCTATCTGGCCTGCTTGTTGCCAGTCGGCTGGCTATTGCAAGAACCACTCGCCCCTCTTTTTGTTGCTACAACTGCAGCAGCAGCGCCGGATGTTAAAACCGCAACAGCCGGTTTCGGAATCGATGCGATCAGCAGTTCCGAATACTTCATTGAACAGCCGCGAATCATCCTCCATTACCTGCGGCTGGCGCTCATTCCCGTTGGTCTCTGCTTTGACTACGGCCTTCGAGCAGAAGGGTTTAGCCAGCAGAACATCGCTGCCATCACCTTGCTATTGGGGGTCAGCTGCCTGTGCCTCTGGTCATATGGTATTGCTATTTGGCGGAAGCCTTTATCTGAAGAACACGCCATAGCAAAACGTAGTACCCCTACTGGCTGGCTCGCCTGGTGTGGTTTGGCCAGCCTGGCCTATTTGGCCCCCACTAGCAGCATATTGCCAATCGCCGACTTGGCAGTAGAACACCGGACGTACCTATCGATCATTCCAATCATACTCGCAACAGGCCTGGTGGCAGTCAGGTATCTTACACCCCGTCAAATCTACTACGCGGCAATCGGCGTCAGTTGCCTGTTTGGGTTGCTGACCTTCCAGCGAAACCACCAATACCAGTCGGCTGAAGCAATGTGGCGAGATGTCACCGTCAAGGCTCCCAATAACCCGCGAGGTCATGTCTGGTTGGCCCGAGAGCTTTCCAGTAAAGACAACCACAAGGAAGCGCTAGACCATTTAATGAAGGCGGTCGAGCTAACCACCAGATTGAAGTCGAAGCCTCAGCCTTCACTGGTCGAGCAGGCTAGTTGGTTCAATCGACTAGGAACCTCACATCAGGAACTGGGCCAGTTCGCCAGCGCTCGGATCGCCTATGAGCAAAGCTGCCAGATCGATCCAACCTCCAGCGAAGGCTGGAACAATCTCGGAACGCTGGCGTTCGTCCAAAACGATTTGGTTACGGCCCAAAACTGTTTTAGGACCGCCCTGGAACGAACACCAGACGCAGCCGACACCTGGTACAACCTGGGAAATACGCTCGCCCAGTTGGGACAACTTGCCCAAGCCGATGCGGCCTATCAAAAGGCGACCGAGTTCGCTCCTACGATGGGAAAAGCGTGGTACAACCGTGGAGCGATCCAGGAACGCCTGCAGAACTTTTCCTTGGCAGAAGATCTCTACGTGAAGGCCGCCACGCTTCCAGCACCTTCCGCCCGCCTGCTGTTCGACTTGGGTTCTCTGCTGGTACGCCAAAGTCGGCCGCGTGAAGCCGTCGGCTACTTAACGCGTTCATTGGAGACCGATCCGCAGCCGGCGCTGACATGGGTTCGGCGTGGTGAGGCACTTCTGCAGCAAGGTCAGCGGCGTGAGGCGGTGAGCGACTTCCAGGAAGGACTCCGTCGCGGCGGTCCCAACTGGGCACTAAAGGGGGCGGTTGAAGCGCGAATCGCACAGATCATGGCCACCGGGCCGTAACTTCATACAAGGTTCAACAGCCAGTCTGTCATCAGGAGGAATTGGTACCAAGTTCCGGTGCCAATTGCCGCTTGCTACAGCACAGCCTTCACGAAGCATCAGGCAGCGCGGCGCCGACGGCGGCGATAGGCAACGCTGTCGCCATCTTTCAGATCTCCGTCAACTGGCTCAACAAAATAGCTGTTCGATAGCACACGGTACGCCAACAGCAATACAAACGAACCGGCAGTAGCCGTCAGAAAGCCCAGACCGCTGATCGGCGTAATCCGCATACTGCTATCCCAAAGCAGCAAGCTGCCGCAGCCAATCACGCTGCCACAAATGCCAATGCAAATGGTCCCCACCGCCCCGCCAGGATCGCGTCCGGGCATGATGGCCTTGGCCGCTAAACCAACCAGCGTGCCGAAACCGACCCACAACAGCAGTTCGTGGGCAGCCTGCTGGGCCATCTCAATGAGTTGAGGACTGGTCATTCGCAACATCCCAACGCGCACCGGAGGAACGCGGTCATTCAAACACAATGGATCCACAGCAAAGAGGACTGAGGATCCTCTCTCCTGTTTCTTCGGAAGAGCCGATCCTCACTGGTGACGAAACTTCGCTATCTCTGCCAGACTTGCCCCATTTGCCCTATTCTCCGTACAAGCAGTTTCAAGCTTGGAAGTGCATGTTTGGATTTTCTTAATTTGGAATAGACTTCGCTTGATCCGAAGTTCGGCATCGGCAATTTTCGCCGATTGCTGCAGCAGCTTCGAGCTCAAATGAAATCCATAAGCAACGGAGCAACGAAAGACCAATGGAACCAGCAACACCGGGCAAAACCAAATTGGGATGGATCGGAACCGGCGTGATGGGATCGCCAATGGTCGGCCATTTACTAGCCGCCGGTTTTGAAGTGGCCGTATTCACGCGCACACCGGCCAAGGCCCAGCCACTGGTCGAGAACGGGGCCAAGTGGTGCGACTCACCAGCCAGCCTCGCACAGGGGGCCGATGTCGTCTTTACGATGGTCGGTTATCCCAGTGACGTTCGCGGCCTCGCCCTCGGGCCTGACGGGATCCTGGCCAATCTGCCAGCCGGAGGTGTTCTGGTTGATATGACGACCAGTGAGCCATCCCTTGCAATCGAACTGGCCACCGTCGCCGAACAGCGCGGCTGCTTTGCCATTGATGCGCCCGTTTCAGGGGGAGAGCTAGGGGCCAAAAACAAAGCCTTGTCGATTATGGTCGGGGGCGACCAGCAGGCGATTGCTGCCCTGGAACCATGCTTCGCCACCTTCGGCAAAACAATCATCCGGCAAGGTGGGCCAGGGGCAGGTCAACACGCGAAACTGGCGAATCAAATTCTGATTGCCAGCAATATGGTTGGCGTCTGCGAAGCCCTCGTATACGGTTACCGAGCGGGCCTGAACCTCGAAACCCTGCTGCAGTCGGTGGTCCCAGGAGCTGCTGGAAGCTGGTCGCTTTCCAACTTGGCCCCGCGCATGATTCGCAACGACTTCGCCGCCGGTTTCTTCGTCGAGCACTTCGTCAAAGACCTGG
>JAIXVG010000139.1 GCA_027483145.1 Planctomyces sp. | reverse complement strand
TAGCTGTGCCAACTTCGCGACCGAAATGGGGGGAAACCTGCGACTGGCCAGCGATGGGGTGGGCCATGGCGCGACGTTTACCCTGGAGCTGCCATTTCGTCAGGCCCCCACATTCGCTGTGGCGAACTAATTGAACATCACGGAGGAAACCCGTTATCGCGCGACGGTTGATGTTTCAGCTGGGGTGCTGGGCTTTGGCTCCAGTGATAGATAGGCGTCGACTTGCTGTCCGACATAGAGACCTTCAACTGGGCCATTGATCGCATAGATCACCTGGAGGACCCGAGTGTCAACCCGCTCGTTCCCTGCGCCAGTAAGAGACTTCTTTGGCTCGGCGTAGGGATCAACCCGGATGAAGTCGAGTGGTAACGGATGGAGCGCATCGCCACGCACAAAGGCTTGGCCGGGAATGCCGGGCCGATAACGAGGGATATCGTTTTCATCGATATCAATACGAACATGAAAGCGCGATAGGTCCCCAATCACAATCAGGGTCTCATTAGGGGGCGTGCCGACATACTCACCCACGCGGACATCGACCTTTAGTAGCTTGCCAGCAATCGGCGCCCGGACTTCAAGCCTCTCCACTTCAATGCGGCTTTGGCTGACCATCGCTTGTGCCCGCTTCACAGCAGCTAAGCTGACCGCTAAATCGGGCTCCCACGCCCCAGCCAGCAACTTGGCATGCTCGGCCTCGGCTTCGTTCAGTTTGGCCTGAGCGGCCGCATAGGACTCTTGCTTTTGAATCAGTTCTTCTTCTCGCCAGACCTTCTTGGCATAGAGGCTTTCGGCCCGATCAAGCAAATCCTTCTGAGCGTCGACGTCGGCTCTCGCTTTCTTAACGCGAGCTTCGCTGGGGGGAATGTCTTCGGGACGGGGCATTGACTTCAGTCGCTGGTACTCGGCTTCTCGGGCAGCTAATTCGGCTTCCTGGGTCGCGAGATCGGCCCGTCGCTGACGATCGTCTAGCTTGAAAAGAAGCTGATTTTTGGAGACATCGTCGCCGACCTTCACTGCGACCTCGGTCACGACACCGGCTGTCAACGTTCCGACCTTGATGTTTTCGGAAGCGGGTTCAACTAGCCCTGCCCCGGCGAGCCGGTCCTTGTAGGGAGAACGTGACGGTTCAATCGGGGGCTGCGTCGCCTGAAGGACTTCGTGAGTCGAGGCAACATGCCAGATCGCACCACAGAGCGCAACAACGGCGATGAGCGGAAGGATTGATGACTTGGGCATGGGATAATGCTCTCAACTGTCAGGGATGAACTCAGAACCACAAATCTGCTGTTGCGCTAGCAGGTAAGCCGTCAACTACTGACGATTCGGCCATCGGCCATTTCAAGAATACGATCACCGTATGAATAAACACGCGAATCGTGGGTGACCACAATCACCGATCGATCGGGCTGAACGGCCACTCGCTTGAGAAGCTCCATGACCGTCTGCCCCGAATGAGCATCGAGAGCCGCGGTTGGCTCATCGCAGACCAATAAACGCGGCTGATGAACCAGCGCTCGGGCGATGGCAACGCGTTGTTGCTGGCCTCCAGAAAGCTGGTTCGGCTTCGACTTCAGCTTGTTACCTAGCCCGACATCATTCAGGACTCGATTGGCTTCTTCGATGGCCTTGGGCCGGGGCATTCCCTGAATGAGGAGGGGTATCGATGCATTCTCGGCCGCCGTGAGCGACGGCAGCAAGTTGTACTGCTGAAAGACAAACCCGACGTTGCGTGCTCGAAAATTGACAAGTTTTCCCCCTTTGAGCGAAGACTGAGCAGTCCCAAACAGAGAGACGTCGCCACTAGTGGGATAAAGAAGGCCAGCGATGATTGAAATGAGAGTTGTTTTGCCACAGCCGCTGGGGCCAACCAATAGCGTTAGCTCGCTTGCAAGGACATCAACGGTGATGCCATGCAGCACACGCACGGCAGTTTCGCCAGTGCCACAATCCTTAACAAGATTGTGGCAGGCAACCCCCACCTGTTTACTGGTATGGGCCATGGCTGATTCAGAAACTGCGGTTGCAACGGACATGATTCGGCTCTTTGAACAATATGAAACACGAATCAGCAGCGCACGACGACGTCGTCGTCAAGGCGTTTGACCGAACCGCGGGGTTATCTGAAGACAACGGCAGGTTCAAGTCGAAGCACCTTCTGCACACTAAGAACTGAGGCAAAGATAATGATAAAAACAACCACCACGGCCGTTCCGGCTGCGATTTCCCACAACAGGTGCAGCCCCCGCAAGTCAGGAAGCATTTTGGTCGAGACTTCAAAGAAGAGAGCGGTCAGCCCCATTCCGAGTGAATAGCCGATCACGCCGACGATCATTGCCTGCAGCAAGACCATGCCCAGTAGCCGCATGTTTGTGACACCCATCGCTTTGAGGGCACCAAACTGTTTCAGATTTTCGAGCGTGAATAGATAGAACGTTTGCCCGGCGATCGCAGTCCCCACGATGAAGCCCAAGGCGATTGTGATTCCAAAATTGACCGGAATCCCAGTGTGTTCGAGGTAGTAGCCAATGTTCAACCAAAAGAACTGCCGGTAGGTCAGAGCTTCGAACTCTGTTTCCTTTTTGATAATGTTGCAGACTTCTTGTGACGTGTAACCTGGCTCTGGTGAGGCGACAATAAACGAAAGTTGGTTTCGTTCTTTAGCCGTGAAGCCGATCGCTTGAGAATAACGGGCGAACATTACTGGAAACGTTTGAAATGGAGCTGACGTGTTGCAGATGCCGACGATCTTGGCACGGCGATCGTTCATTTCTAACTCGCGACCAAGCTTAAATGGCTCTCCGGGCCAGAGGGCGTTATAGCCAGCCGCATCGACCATCACGGCATCGGGCTGACGCAAGTCGGCCAGGTCACCCATGATGATTCGGTCAGGAGCACCAATAAGAGTGTGGTCATCAATGCCAAGGAGAATCACTTGCCGAAACATCCCCGATTCAACCTTCGCGCGGGCCAGACCTTTGTACATTCGGACGGCCCAGTCGACACCAGTTAGACCCCGAATTCGGTAGACGTCGCCGTCGGTCAAGGGCTTGATTTCATCGGAGTTTTGCAGATACGGATCCATGACCCAGATGTCTGGTTCACGAACATCGGCAATTGGATTAGCAGTCCGGCCGATGATTCCCACAAAGATGCTGCATTGTTGCGCGATCAGCAGGACCCCAAACGCAACCCCGAAGACAGTCGCCAAGTACTTGACGGTGTCGCCATTCAACATTTTCCAGGCAACCCAATTCATGATGTTGGCTCCGCTGGGGCGACGCTGGCAAGATGGCCTGAGAGGCCGGGCAGCATCCCAAAGTCTTTGAAGGCGGCGAGTGAGAACCGGGCGATGTGCTCAGCCAATTCTGTAGTTGATAAATCGCGATACATTTCCTGGCCGACCAGCATTTGGATGATCGGGCGGTTCATGTGATAGAACAGAATTTGGCCTACTACGCTGAACCCAAGCTTCCACCGCAAGCGGTCTGGCGTCTCGGCTGGAACCAGTCGGCCAATGATGTCCCAGAGTTGCATCGCGTAGGGCCGAATATAGGCATCAACCACTTCAGCACAGGCTTCGGTTGGGCGGGCCAGTTCGCGCAGCATCAATTCCATGTGCCAGCGTGGTTTGTCGCTGGCGAGCATTTGTTCCAACATGCCGCGAATGAACGCAGCCAGTTGCTCCTGGGGGGAAAGGGGGAGGCTCGCTACATCGAATTCGCCGCAATCCATGTGGCTGCACTGGGCGCTCTTAAGAGCTTCCACGTAGAGCTTCCACTTGTCGCCGAAGTGATAGTTCACGGCGGCGATATTGGCACCGGCTTTTTGGCATATCTCGCGAACGCTGGCCCCCTCGAAACCTTTTTCAGCAAAGGTTTCGCCGGCGGCGTTTAGCAGTAACTCGCGAGTTGAATCCACGACCGACCTCCACGGACATCAAACGTTTGTTTGAACCACTTTAGTCGGAGATCGTCAAAC
>JAIXVG010000018.1 GCA_027483145.1 Planctomyces sp. | reverse complement strand
TGAGCATCGCAACAGTTCAGGTGGAATTTGAGGAGTAGCAACATCATGCGGCGCCGCGTTGTAGTCACAGGCATGGGGTGCGTCACTCCGGTCGGCAATTCGATCACTGACTTTTGGAAGGCACTGCGAGAATCGCAGAGCGGAGTGGGCCAGATCACCCACTTCGATGCATCGCGGTTTCCAACACGCTTTGCGGCTGAAGTGAAGAATTTTGACCTGCAAAGCTATGTCGAAAACATCGAACCATTTGCCTACGCGGGGCGCAACATTCGGTTTGCGATTGGGGCCGCCGAGCAGGCCGTTCGTGATTCGGGCCTGAGGGACAAGCCAGTTGATCCCGCTCGGTTTGGAATCTATTTAGGGGCCGGTGAAGGTCAGCAGGACTTTTTTCTGGTGATGGGAATGATCGCCCACTCTCAGAAAGATGGCTCGGTCGACCTCGAGCGATTCACTCGTGAAGGGCTCGAAAAGCTGCATGCTCAAACCGAATTGGAGCAAGAGCCAAACATGCCGGCCGGGCATTTGGCTGCCCTGTTTGATGCCCAGGGGCCAAACCTGAACTGTTTGACCGCTTGTGCCGCATCAAGTCAGGCGATTGGTGAAGCAACCGAGATCATTCGGCGTGGCGATGCCGATGTGATGCTATCGGGTGGTGCACATAGCATGATTCATCCTTTCGGCGTGACGGGGTTTAATCTGCTGACCGCTCTGTCGACCAGGAATACTGACCCAACTGCAGCCTCGCGGCCGTTCGACCGCGATCGAGATGGCTTCGTGCTGGGTGAAGGGGCTGGGATGGTGGTGTTGGAAGAGCTAGAACACGCCAAGGCCCGAGGAGCACAGATTTACGGTGAAATTCTTGGTTATGGGTCAACGGCTGATGCTTATCGTGTGACTGATATGCACCCCGAAGGTCGCGGTGCAACTGGATGCATGAAGATGGCGTTGAACGATGCGCAGCTCAATGGTGACGACATCGACTACATCAATGCGCACGGTACGAGTACCGATGTGAATGATAAGGTCGAGACGATGGCCATCAAGAATGCGTTTGGCGAGACATCGCGTAAGATCCCCATTTCAAGCATCAAGAGTATGACCGGTCACTTGATTGCGGCTGCAGGGAGTGTTGAAGCGATTGCGTGCCTGCTTTCAATTCGAGACAACGTGATGCCCCCCACGATTAACTACCACACTCCCGACCCCGAATGCGACCTGGACTATATCCCGAACGAGGCGCGCGATAAACGAGTCCGTCGGGCCTTGTCGAATAGTTTCGGATTTGGTGGCCAGAACGTTTCACTGGTACTGGGTGAATTCAAGGGATAGTCTAGATCGATTGTGATCTGCAGAGTCATTGATTTGGTTGAACGCAGTATTCGAAGCTTCGCAGGTTGGGTCTGTAACGACTGGAGTAATCTGGAAGCCTGCGAAGCGGCGTTTTTTGCCAGACAATAGTTTCTAGCCGAGGGATTGTGTTTTTAGCCGATAAGCACGTCTAGAAGCTGTTTCAGAACCCTGTGGCGGAAAACTTGGGACCGTGAGTTGCTGAAGGAAACCTGCCACCATCCGGGTTTCGAATTGATCGTACGTTAAGTACTTTGTCTATTCGACGAAACGTTTTGTCAGGATGGGTAAGCCGACGATGTTTGGGCTAATGTTTGCTAGATGCGGCCCGATAACCAAAAGCTGTTTAGCGCCGGAATCGTGATGTGGTTTGGCTCTTAGCAACTCTTGGAATTGTAGTTTTGATCGATGTGATCATTCGGTCTACCTATGTCCCAATTGCCTTGCGGGTCGTAGAGACTGTTCCCCCGTTCAACGTGCCAGCTTACTCTCGGGTTGCTGAAGCAGAGCCAATCGCGTTTTCGAATAGCGATGGGATGCTTTTGCGGGGTAGCATTTACCGCCCCCACGATCGCCCATTGCGAGGAGTGATCCTGTTTTGCCCCGAGCTCGCGGGGAACCACTGGTCGGCTCTCTCTTATGCCCAGGGGCTTGTCGACGCAGGCTTTGTTCTGGTGTCGTTCGATTTCCGGGGTCAAGGGGAGAGTGACCCCATGCCGGGGTATGAGCCAATTCATTGGGTGACCGACTATGAAATTCAAGATGTGGAAGCAGCGGTCAAGTACATCGACTCGCACGAAGAACTGCAGCACCTTCCCTTGGGAGTGATGGGAATCAGCCGTGGATCGGGGGCTGCTTTGGTGGCTGCTGGCAGCTTTATGCACGTTCGGGCTGTGTGCTGCGAAGGGGCCTATACTGCCAAGTTATTGATTGAGTATTTCACCAATCGTTGGAGTGCTGTCTACCTGCCTGCGTGGGCAGTCAAGCTTTGTCCCCAATGGCATTTTCGATCGACTTTAGCACTCGCCCGGCTCGTCAGTCAGTGGCAAAGAAACTGCCGCTATACACGCGTTGAATCGTACTTGCCAAGATTACGAAACTGCGACGTATTGTTGATTTCTGGCAGTCGTGACAATTATGTCCATAGCAGCATTGGCCGAAAGCTGGTTTCGTTGATCCCCTCTCCCACGGCCGAATTATGGATAGTTGACCGGGCCAAGCACAATCGCGCACGCGTCATTGACCAGCACGAATATGACCAGCGGCTGGTCAATTTCTTTGTCCGTGCGCTGTGCCCGGCAAGTTCCGATGCAATCTCTGGTGATTCACCATGTGAAGATTGTTCGGACGGGTCTAGCGAGCCAGCTCACCTTTTGGCTGCGAACCCTTAATTTGCCCACAAGTGGTCGAGCAAGAATTCAATTCGGCCCCGCACAGTGCTTCATTGAATTCCCACCGACGCAATTGGCTTTTTGTCGAGAATTAAGGTAGTTGGGAACGATCGCAACCGGGTTTTCGGACACGTGCGCACGGAACCTGAGCTAAATTCCATGCCCTGCCGTTAGCGTGCTACGTCCTTTAAGTCGCGCCAATGCTGCTCCGATGAAGGAAGCAAACAGGGGGTGCGCTTTGTTGGGCTTCGACTTGAACTCAGGATGGAACTGGGCCGCTACGAACCATGGGTGACCTGGAAGCTCTATCATTTCCACCAGTTTCTTGTCGGGACTGGTTCCAGCAAGAGACATACCAGCCGCTAAGAACTGTTGCCGATAGGCATCATTGAATTCATAGCGATGCCGGTGTCGCTCGGAGATCTGATCGGTTCCATAGGCCTCCGCCGCTTTTGAATCTGCTTCCAAAAGGCATGGATGGGCACCGCGGCGCATGGTCCCCCCCTTCTCCGTGATTTCCCGCTGCTCTTCCAGAATACAAATCACTGGATGCAGTGTATCGGCAGCGAATTCGGTGCTGTTGGCTCCCGTCAGACCAATGACGTTCCGTGCATACTCGATCACCGCGACCTGCATCCCCAGGCAAATCCCAAAGTAAGGGATGTTATTGGTCCGGGCGTGTTGAACTGCGCGAATTTTCCCTTCGATTCCTCGCTTGCCGAATCCGCCTGGGACAAGAATTCCATCAACCCCTGCCAGCAAAGTGTTAGGGTCTCCCTGTTCAAGCTCTTCTGCCTCAATCCGTTTTACGTTGATTCGACTGGAATAGGCGAGCCCTGCGTGGTCGAGGGCTTCGTAGATTGACTTGTAGGCATCTCGGTGTTCGATGTACTTCCCAACGACGGCGATCGAGATATCGTGCTTTGGGTTCTTGACCCGGCGGATGACTTCTTCCCAGTCTTTCATATCGCAAGGGCCGGCCTGCAGACCCAGTTTCTCGACAACCAATTGATCGAGACCAGTTTGGACAAAGCCAAGGGGGACTTCATAAATCGAAAACTCTTTGTCGACTTCTTCAACAACCGCTCGTTTTTCAAGGTTGCAAAAAAGGGCGATTTTCTCGGCGTTTTCGCGACCCAGTTCACGCTCGCACCGAATAATCAAAATGTCGGGTTGAATACCGATCTGTCGTAACTGCTGAACGCTGTGCTGCGTGGGCTTTGTTTTTAGCTCTCTGGCAGCCTTCAGATAGGGCACTAAGGTCAAGTGGATGAACAGGCAGTTCTGGCGGCCGATATCGAGAGGAATTTGGCGAATGGCTTCCAGGAAGGGCAAGCTTTCAATATCGCCAACGGTCCCGCCCAGTTCGGTAATCACAAGGTCTACATCAGGTCCAGCCAGCCGCAAGACACTTGACTTGATTTCGTCTGTGATGTGGGGCACGACCTGCACCGTGCCGCCGAGGTATTTGCCGTCTCGCTCGTTATTGATGACGGTCTGATAAATCCGGCCGGTCGTATAGTTCGAATCTTTGGTGAGGGGGCTGTTGGTAAATCGTTCGTAGTGACCCAGGTCGAGATCGGTCTCAGAGCCATCATCCAGAACGTAAACTTCGCCGTGCTGAAACGGACTCATTGTTCCCGGGTCGACGTTGATATAGGGGTCGAGCTTTTGCATCCGGACTTTGAGGCCGCGGCGCTCGAGAATTGTGCCGATCGACGCTGAGGTCAGCCCTTTTCCCAGCGAGCTGACAACGCCACCCGTCACAAAAATATGCTTCGTCATGCGTGTTCCTGAAGTCCGGTCTCGGGCGAACGAGTTTCGTTGGTCTTATACGGGACCCAGAAAATAATTGCACGCTTAAGCCAGCATAACCCATTGCAATCTCGGGGCTTGCAACTAAGGTCAATCGCAATCTTTTTCCGGGAATTGATCTCAGACGCTTTGTTGCCGCTGCTGCATCCGCAGCACAAACGCAGCGTAATCTTCCGGAGTATCGATTCCGACCGACCGATGGTCAACCACCTCGACCTGAATCCGGGCGCCATCTTCCAAAGCCCGGAGTTGTTCGAGCTTTTCAAGCTGCTCGAGCGGCGACGGAGGAAGTGAAGCGAGCCGCAGCAAATAGTCTCGGCGATAGGCGTAAATTCCGACGTGCAACAGCCAGGGGTTGTGGAGCGCCATTTGGTCAGCCAGGGACCGGTCGCGGGTGTAGGGAACCACAGACCGACTGAAGTAGAGTGCGCGGCCGTCGACGCCGCGAACAACTTTAACGCACGAAGGTGCCTGTAATTCGGCCAAATTTTGAATTGGAGTAGCAAGCGTCGCTATTTGGGCCAGCGGATGTTGCTGAAGGGCCCTCACGACGCGATCAATGTTGGCCGGATCGAGTTCCGGCTCGTCCCCCTGCAAATTGACGACAATTTCGGCCTCGGGGAGAGATCGGGCAACGACTTCGGCTACTCGGTCGGTCCCGCTGGGGTGTTCGCCAGTTGCTTCGGCCCGTCCCCCGAAGGCGGTGACTGCAGTGATCAGCTCCTGGTCTTCCGCAGCAACCAGTACCGAAGACAGCGTTTTGGCTTTAAGGGATGCCTCCCAGATGTACTGGATAAGGGGTTTTCCGGTGCTGTTGAGCAGTAGTTTTCCAGGTAGCCGGGTCGACTTCAGCCGGGCAGGGATGATTCCGTAGACGGCCAAATTAGTTCTCCTGGCAAAAATCCAAAGGCAAATTCTTTCTGTGGTTTTTGGATGTTCTACCGATTTGCTTTGCCCGTGGCGAGGCATCTCAGATCTCAGTAAATCCCTGTTTTGGGGTTGATCTGGCGTCGCTAAGAGAGCATTTGTCTTAAACGCGAACATCGTTTCGGGAAATACTAATTAGTGGTAAGCAAGACGACTTTCGAATTGATGAAGCTTGAACGATTTCGTGACATTTATTGCAAAAACACCTGTGTTCGTCTGGCGAATATGACCGAATTGCACTATTCTTGCAGAGAGTGAACACTATGCACTAACAGAAATACGAGGCCCTCTGGTTGAGATTCGTCGCGAGTAGCGAGAGTTGTCTCGCTACAGGTCTCAGTTTCGTGGAGGCGGCCGAGATTTCGGAGTCGAGCATCGATTTCGACGTACCCGAACTCGTCGCCGGTTTTGAGCACAGAATGAGTTTTGACCACTGAATTTGACGCACTGAACACTGAAAGAGTGGGGTGAAGTTGGTGTGGTCGTGAAGTAGGCGTGTGCGTTACCGGCATTGAGTTGCTGCTAATTGACCTCACTCGTTTCGACTTTCAACGAGATTATTTTGTTTGTTTGAGCATTTTGGGCGGATTGAGGTGTCTGGATGGTCCCGGAGTTGAGGTCGGCTGGCCCGATAGATCGGGCAAAAGAATTGCCCCGCGGGGGCGCCGATTCGCCATGGATCAGGGGGCTGCAGGAATCTCCCCTAGTTGAAACAGTTCTTCAATTTCTGCTGGCCAACGTTCCGCTAGTGGTCTGGACCTCTGATTGCGATGGCATTTTTACCTACTCGGACGGCAAAGGGCTTGCTGGTTTAGGGCTCATTCCGGGGGAGGTTGTCGGTCGGAATTTGCAGACGATGTATGCAAGCTATCCAGAGGTGATCGATCAGTTCCAGCGATCACTGAATGGTGTAACGTCAACTCAAGTGCTGGCCGTTGAAGGGATGGTGTTTGAAACTTGGCTAACACCAATGCGCGACAGTGATGGAGAGATTGTCGGCGTGCTTGGGGTTGCTGCTGACGTCACCGCTGCTCACTTTGCAGAAAAGGCTAGAATTGAAGCCTCCATGCTGTTTCGGCAGGCTTTTGAAGCGTCGTCAGCCGGGTATGTGCTGACAGATATGAATTCTGGCGAGTTCATTGATGTCAATCCTGCCTATCTGCGAATGGTCAATGCAACGCGGGACCAGATCATTGGGCGAACAACCGTTGATTTGGGGTTCTGGGATGACTCATTCGATCGGGCTGAATTTGTTGACGCAATTCAACGTGATGGCCGCTATGACCTGCGACCAAGTCGTACCAAAACGCTCGATGGCAAACCCAAGCTGATGCGCGGCACGATTGAGGCGGTCAGTTTTGGGAATCGAAAGTGTCTGTTGACGATTCTGCAGGACATGACCGAGCTCAAAACACGCTCAATCAAACTGCGTCGCGCTAAGGACGAGTTCGAGGCCATTACACAGGTTGCGCAGTTTCCGGTATTTCAATTTGCTGCGGACCACCAGATTGCGTGTGCCAATCGCTGGTTCAAGCGACTGACTAGGCATGGTCGGGGTGAAATGTGGCTCGACGCGCTCGCCGAGGTTGTTCCCGACGAAATTCAGCAACAGCTTGCCAGCGACTGGTCGCCAGATAAGCTGCACTTGGCCCCATACCAGATCGACTTTCAAGATAAAACTGATCCGATGAATGAGCGCTGGTGGCTGCTGCGGATTGAAAGAAAGCGTTCGCGGCGAGCGAAGCGTCGGGCCTACGTTGCGGTTCTGGTTGACATAAGCGAAAGAAAGGCTGCTGAAGTTGCGCTAAAGCTGGCCAATGAGCGGTTGGAGCAGCGGGTCATTGAGCGGACATTAGAGCTCCGCGAGACCAACCAGGTTTTGTCTGAACAATTAGAGCGATATGAGAAGTCACAGGCCGAGCTCGCTGAATCAACTGGTCTTTGGAAATCGCTCGTTGATAACGCGCCCGATTTCATTCTCTTTCTTGACCGTCAGGGAAAGGTTCAATTCGTCAATCACTTTCGGCCCGATCTACCGCCTGAAGCAGTGCTAGGTCAGCCTGTTCATTTGATGATGCAGGCTGACTATCGCCCCGCTGTTGACCATGTTCTGAATCGAGTCTTTGAGAATGGAGAACAAGTCGACTTTACTGCCCCGTCTGATGCGCCCAATCAGCAGGTGTTGTGGTATAGCAGTAAGGTTGGGCCAATTCGCGTCAACGGACAGGTGGTGGGAGCGACCGTCGTTGCACGTGATGTAACCAAAGAACGTGCCGCTGCAGAGAATGCTGAGGCTCGGCAGAACGAACTGGCCCACGTCTCTCGCCTGTCGACGATGGGGGAGATGGCTGCCATTTTGGCCCATGAAATCAACCAGCCCCTGGCTGCGATTTCGAACTATGCCGATGGCTGCATATTTCGGCTGAAAGCTGATCCGCCTGATTTTGAAATGGCGGAAAACGCGCTAAACGAGATTGTTTCCCAGACGGCGCTTGCCGGTCAAATTATCCACGGTACGAGGCAGTTCTTGCGGCGTCGCCCACGAACTGTCGCAGACTATCAGGTTGCGCACCTGGTTCAGGAAGCATGGGAAATCGCAAAGCTCGAGGCGCGGCGGAAAGGGGGGCAACTCAAGCTTGAGTTGCCCGATAACTTGCCGAGCGTCAACGTTGACGACGTGCAGATTATTCAAGTCTTTGTGAATCTTTTTCTGAACGCTATTGATGCCATGAATCGGCCGGGCATCAAGCCCAGAGTGGTCGAGGTTTCTGCTTTGGTGACCGATTCGCCGGGTCCCGGTCCGAAAGTTGACGAGGTTGTAACACCTCCTCCGCCGATGGGGCTGGAATCGGTGGTCAATCAGAGCGACGTCGACAAAGGCTTTGTGTGTATCCGGGTCAGAGACTGTGGTGTTGGATTGCCCTCTCAACTGGGGGCTAGCGTCTTTGATTCGTTTGTCTCAACGAAGCCCGAAGGCTTAGGGATGGGACTATCAATCACGGCTGGAATTGTCCATGTGCATGGTGGCAAGATTTGGGCAGAAGGGAACAAGCCCGAGCAAGGGGTCACTTTTTCGTTTACGTTACCCGTCAGTTCTTCCAGCTGTCACGGCCGCATGTTTTCGGACAATGCGGCTGTACGGTAGCTGGTCGGTTATTTCTGATTGATTCGTGGCGAAATACTGGCTCCAAACAATTGGGAATTCAGTTCTATCAATTTCAAGTGGCTTAAAGCGGCATCTCCTGGCAGGCGAAGAATCATGGTGAAGCTTACTAGTAACAACTCGCCAAGTACCCAATCATCTCCAGGCGCGATTTGCATCCTGGAGGATGAAGATGCCCCACGGAGATCGCTTCGCTTTCTGTTAGAATCGGTTGGTTTTCAGGTGATCGAGTACGCATCAGCGGCCGAATTCATGCAGTTATTCGATCCGGATACTGCCGCCTGTTTGATTACCGACGTTCGGCTGCAGCCCGACGGGCCAAACGGGCTAGACATTCAAGACCGGCTGCGACAAATGGAATCAGCGGTCCCAGTCATCGTGGTCAGTGCCTACGGCGATGTGCCAATGGCGGTTCGGGCGATGAAGGGCGGAGCGGTTCACTTCCTCAAGAAGCCGTTTGGCAGCAGCGAGTTGTTGGAGCAGGTTGATGTCGCCATCGAGCATCACCAGAAACTGCGCGAGGCACGTCGAATTCGGCTGGAAGTAACGGCCCGGTTTGAACGGCTCACTTCTCGGGAAGCGGAAGTACTTGAGGAAGTCGTCAACGGTAAGTCAAGTCGCGAGATCGGCGAAATGTTCGAAGTTAGCTTCAAGACCGTAGAAGCGCACCGGGCCAAGATTATGCGCAAGGTGGGGGCAGAGAGCATCCCTGAACTCATGAAGCTCTACTTTGTTTGGAAGGGAAATGCGTCACCGTTGTTTTTGCGAAAACCCGCGTTGGTTGATCCTCAAAACAACCAGCTAGCTGCTCGTCATTAAAACCGGAACGGTCCCGCCATTACCGCAATGCGGTCAGCTCTTGATGGCTTAGCGCACTCTGCCAATCTCAGTGCACTCTGACGATTGCGGTCGTGAAGCGGGGAAGCGATCATGCGACAGTGATGTTGTGATCGAACGAAAACTTGTTCAACACGTTCAGCCTCCTCCGTCAGAAAGCCATTAAGTTGCCGAACGAACCTGCTTCAGATCGACGAGGTGATGCAGCGCCTCGGAAGGTCACCGCAGCGACGGTCTTCTGGGTATTGCTGGCCGTCGCCATCATTGCCCTGGGAGCTTGGCAGCAAAGGCAGCAGGCTGAACAGCAGGCCCGCTGGATTGCTAAAAACGATCCACAGGCCCAGTCGACGTCCACAACTGCTTCATCAGCCTCGGCTGATGAAGAGAGTGCGATGGCTGACACAAGACGTCGCACCGATTCTCGATCGAATTCGTCTCCGTCGGCCTCCCCGTCTTATTCCTCGGTCAAAAGGGAGACGAGTGTCGATCGTCATGCGCCCAAGGGCGATGCAACGTCGGACCGGGGACAGACTGACTATCCGCCTGACCGGCGACCGGCCAATTCTTCGACCACAGCGGAAAGCAAGAATGGTCGTAACGAGCAGCTGCACAACACCGCGCAGCCAGCTAAACCGCTTGCTGCCGATCCGCAACGAGTGATCGTGCAGGGGATGAAGATTAAGGACCTCGACGGGCGAATTGTTTACGAGGGGCCAATTGACTTAACTGACACATTAGAACGAATTTCGGCGGGAGAGCGACTTCGATTTCGAAATGATGGTTCTGTTTTCGGGAATCGCGAACGTCGCTTACCACCCAGGCAAGCGGGCTATTATCGAGAGTGGGTTCATCCGACTCCCGAACTGGATGGCCCCGGCCCGCAGCGGGTGGTGACTGGGGAGAAAGGGGAAATCTATTACACCCACGACCACTATCGAACCTTCAAGAAACTAAAGTGATAGCCAGCCGTTGTTTCGAGTTGAGTGAGTTCGAAAGGTGGCTCTCTACTGTAAGGCCGATTGCCCCAATCATTGAAAGTGGCGGAACGTTAATTCATGGAATTACTCTTTGACTTTGTTAGAGATTCGCTGACCGATGCGCCCATCACGTCGAAGGCCGTCGTCCTAAGGGTTCCAGCGAAAATTGCCTCCAAGCAAGACCTGATGGCTGTCTACAAGGAGGGTTTGGGCTGCCCTTGGTTCGGGGCCAACTGGGATGCCTTGTACGACGCTGTGCGCGACTTAAGCTGGCTAGGTGACAAAGAGTTAGTGATCGAGCATGCCGATCTCCCGTTTGGAGACAAACGGCGGAGCAGGATCATTTACTTCAGCTTGCTTCAAGACGCGTTGGAAGACTGGCAACTCGAAAATCCCACTAAGCTAACCGTCAGAATCCCCGCTCAGTTCGAGGGTTGGTTTAGCTGAGAAGTTGCGAGCATTGTGCTGCACGCACGACATACCACTGCTGTCGAAGCCCGCGGGGGCGTGGGACATTCACGGCCCCCCGGGCTTCAAACTGAGTACCGTTAGGCAAGGCTGACCTAACTTCCCTTGGAAAGGGAGCCCGCCACTAGAACTGGGCCGACCTCTTGCCTCGTAATCGCAATATCGCGGGGCGCTTCGATACCCAGCTTAACGCGGCCGCCGTAGACTCCCAGTACTACGACGCGGATCGATTTTGGTCCGAGAACTAGCTCCTGCCCAGGACAACGTGTAGTGTGCAGCATGGCCAATTTCCTCCTTAAGGCCCAACAAGCTGCGGGCGCAAATCCGAACGCCGGACTGCGTTGTTTCCCGTTGCCACCCAACTCAGCAAAACCAGTACCGAACGATCTTGCCGAGCAGTCGTTGCGATGTAAGTGTTTTTAAATTAATGACTTGCGTTTAGTTCGTAACGGTCGTTAAGTTCTGGGACTGTTACGGCAAACAGTTCGATTCTGCCACTCTGGCATGGGATTTTCCCACGCATCCATTCGGATGCGCTCATGCTCGTTAGCTACTCGGGGCTGATTTTGCCCACACTCGCATGGCGAGATGACGGCCAGATTAAGAACGGCTGGTCGCTCGGAAGGGCCGGTTTGTCCCTGTGATCGGCGATTGGTACGGGTTGAACCGATGGCAAAACTGCTTGTTTCGAATTGTCTCAGGTGGTTGAGAAAACTAGACTTAGAGCAAGTATTCGTCACTTCGTGAGCTTGATCAATTCCGGCTTCGCAGCCGGTAGTTTCGAGCATTCCACTTCGGTCTTTACCCCTTCATCCACGTTTGCCTCCGCCCATCGCTTTTTTAGTAAGCCTTCCATGACCAGCACATCTTTGCTTCGTTTCAGCCACTCCGTTCGACGCCGACTCTCGGTCGTTTCGTTAGTGTTGACACTAAGTCTTTTGGCTGCAGAAGTCGCGCCGGCGGCAGCGCCGTTTGTTCCGCAACTCTCGCCGCCATCAAACGAAGGAGAACTTGCGATCGGGACATTTCGCGTTGTGCCGGGACTGACGACGAAGCTTTTGGCTGCAGAGCCTCTGTTTGCCCAGCCGGTTGCGTTTTGCCTTGATGAAGAAGGGCGAATCTATGTGGCTGAGGTCCATCGGTTTGGAAAAGGGGTGCAAGACAACCGCGGGCAGATGCACATGTTGGAAGATGATCTTGCGGCCAAAACAACATCAGATCGGCGGGCTTACTTCGAAAAGCATTACGGGGAAGCCCTCGCCCGATTCACTGAAGCCAGCGATATCGTGCGGCTGCTAACCGATGAAGATGGCGATGGCGTTTACGAGACCAGTCACATCTACTCCGACGGGTACAACGATCCGCTGGATGGAATTGGGGCCGGCCTGTTGGCTTATCGAGGTGACCTCTACTACACCTGCATTCCCCACTTATGGAAGCTGTCAGATCGAACGGGCGATGGGACTGCAGAAGCCAAAATCAGTCTGCATGACGGTTTCGGAGTGCGCGTCGCCTTCATGGGTCATGATATGCACGGTTTGATCTTGGGACCCGATGGCCGGTTGTACTTCAGCATTGGTGATCGAGGTTTCCATGTTGAGGCAGGCGGCAAGACGCTCGCGTATCCCGACCAGGGAGCAGTCCTGCGGTGCGAGCTTGATGGCTCAAAGCTAGAAGTGGTCAATACGGGACTTCGAAATCCGCAGGAGTTGGCCTTCGACGAGTACGGCAATTTGTTTACTGGCGACAATAACTCAGACGGTGGTGATAAGGCCCGCTGGGTCTACCTGATTCATGGTTCCGACTCGGGCTGGCGGATGAACTATCAGTATCTCTCCGATCGAGGTCCGTGGAATCGAATGAAGTTGTGGCAGCCGAAGAATAGCGAACAACCAGCTTACATCGTCCCTCCGATCGCCAATTTTGGAGATGGTCCATCCGGGCTAGTTCACTATCCCGGAGTTGGTCTACCTGATCGCTATAACGGCCACTTCTTTATGGCCGACTTTCGAGGTTCGCCGAGCAACAGTGGTGTCAGGTCGTTCGCGATGAAACCGGACGGAGCCAGTTTTCAGATGGACGATGCGCACGAGTTCATCTGGTCGATACTGGCAACCGATGTCGACTTTGGATTCGATGGCAAAATTTACGTCTCAGATTGGGTCGATGGCTGGGGCCAGAACGGCAAAGGGCGGATTTATGCTTTTCAGTCGGATGGTTACGAGCCAACGGCCGAAACGAAAGCCGCTGTTGCGAAGCTGAAAAGTGGATTTAAGGATACGCCAAGCAAAGAAGTGGCCCGGCTGCTGCTGCACCCTGACTATCGGTTGCGACAGCGTGCCCAGATGGAACTGGCAAATCGCAATGAGCGGGCGCTGTTGCTCGGGCAGGCGACCGCAAACTTAAGTGCCAAGTTCCGTTTGCATGGCGTGTGGGGTCTGTGGCAAATAGCGCGTCGTGAAAACTCGGCCGTTGCTCCGTTAGTGACGCTACTTGATGATGCCGACCCACTGGTGCGTGGTAACGTGGCTCGCGTGCTTGGTGATTCCGGGTATCGCGCGGCCATTCCTCTGCTGGCCGATAGGTTGACCGACTCCGACCCACACGTTCAAGCCCTTGCGGCCGTTGCTCTTGGGCAACTGAAACCGCATGGTTTGAACGAGCGAATTGTTCAAGTGATTGAGTCTGCGGGGCCAAGCGACCCGACGTTGCGGCATGCGTTGATCACCGCCTTGGAACTACCTGCGAGTGGTCAATCTCGATTCGAGCTTGCAATGCATGCAAGCCCAATCGTGCGGCAAGCTGCAGTGGTAGCTGCAAGGCGGGCTGGTGGGGCAGCAATCGGGCTGCTGAAAGAGTTTTTGTTGGATACCAGCCCTCTGGTTGTGGCTGAAGCGGTTCTAGCGATCCACGACCTGGGTGACGCCAATCTGCAAGCCTCGGCTTTGTCGCTGATCGACCGTACCGATTTGCCGCTCGAAACATCACGTCAATTGATTAACTTGCACTTTCGCGCGGGAGGTTTAGACAACGCACGGAAGGTGGCGGCGGTCGCAGCCAGCGAAGCGGCCGCCGAAGCGCTGCGACTCGACGCATTAGACGCCCTGCTTGCCTGGAACACTCCCCCGCGGCTTGACCGGTACCTGGGGGACTATCGGCCTATCGAGCGGCCCGAAGCCGACCTGCGAGACAGTGTTGCTCCTGCCTTGCCAAGTTTGTTTGCAGCCGGACCTGGGATTCGAGAGCGAGCAGCCCAATTGGCTGCCAAACTTAAGCTTGAAGAAGCAGGAAGTTATCTGGCATCGATGGTTTTAGCGAAGGATCGTTCAGCCAGCGAAAGACTCGCTGCGCTCAAGGGGCTTGATGCTATGGACAGTCGGGATGTTGTGACCCTAGCCGATTCACTTAGCCGGGATGAGGACGCCACCCTGCGAAGTGTTGCGTTCGAGATTATTGGGCGACATGACCCAGCCAAGGCGCTTGCCGTGTTGCCACGGATTCTGCAGGAAGGTTCGACCGTTGAGCAACAAGCGGCGGTCCTGTTTGCTGCCAAGCAGACCGAAGGTGAAGGGGTCGCCGTTCTCGAAAAGCTGTTCAGTGAACTGGCAGGCAATCAAGTTCCTGCAGGCGTTCAGTTGGAACTGGTTGAAGTGGCTGAGCAAGCCAATAACTCAAACTGGCAATCAGCGGTTGCGCAGTTTCGGGGGCAGTTTGCTGCTGATGCCATCAGCCGCTATGTCGAGGCGCTGGCCGGCGGAAATGTCGAACGCGGGAAGCAGATCTTCTTTGGCCGGACAGACCTGAGTTGCCGCAGGTGTCATCGGATTAATGGCGACGGTGGCGAAGTTGGTCCCAACTTATCGATGCTGGGTGCGGATCGCTCTCGGCAGTACATCCTTGAAGGGATTGTCGATCCGAACCGGGCGATTGCAAAAGGTTATGAGACTGTCGTGGTGCAGACCGACGAAGGGAAGGTCTTCAGCGGAATCATCAAGCAAGAGACTGATGTTCAGCTGACCTTACAGGCTTCTGATGGATCCTTGGCCACCATTGACAAGGAAACGATTGAAGACCGTGCGACGGGCAAATCGGGGATGCCAAGCGACTTGATCGAAAAACTGTCCAAACGAGACTTGAGAGATCTGATCGAGTATCTTGCCAACTGCCGTACACCAGATGAAGGTGCGGCTCATGGGCACTGATACAGTGGGCGTTCAACTTCCAGGACAATGAGTAGCCTGAAAGTGGCTGCGGGATTTGACGAAGCTGCCCCTTGTTGCCAATGCTGTTGCGTGCTGTGTTCTTAACGGAAGGTGATCTCTCGGATGGAGCAAGAGAGTAAGGCCGCAAGAGAAGAGGGGCCACCACTGCGTGTTGCCCACCTGATTACGAGGCTAATCATTGGTGGCGCACAGGAAAACACGCTGTCAACAGTTGAGGATCAGCAACTGCTGTTTGGCGATGAGGTTATTCTGGTGACCGGGCCGGGCCTTGGTCCCGAGGGAAGTCTGGAAGCTCGCGCGCTGGCGAACGGAGTAAAGCTTCACCTTCTGCCTCGGATGGCCCGCAGCATCCGGCCATGGAACGACTGGAGATCTCTCCTTGAGATGCGGCGAATTCTCAAAGAGTTTCGGCCGCAGATTATTCATACCCATTCGTCAAAGATGGGGATCCTCGGACGCTGGCTGGCGGCGTGGCTCGGAGTCCCGTGCGTTCACACAATTCATGGTGCATCGTTTCATCACGGACAGCATCCAGCCGCCTATTGGCTCTACCGCAAGTTGGAGCAACAGGCCGGGCCATTAACCAGCCACTTTGTTTCGGTCTGCGATGCGATGTCGCGATTCTATGTCGATGCAAAGGTTGCATTACCGGAGAAATTCACGACCGTTTACAGTGGGTTTGATGTCGAGCCATTTCTGCATTCACCAATCGACCCGGCTGAAACCCGGTCGCTGCTGGGGCTTAAGCCCGAGCATATCATCATCGGCAAGGTCGCACGGTTGTTTCACCTGAAGGGTCACAAGTTTCTGCTGGCGGCTGCACGGCAAATTGTTGAAGCCTGCCCCGAAGCGAGGTTCCTGCTGGTCGGCGATGGAGTCCTGCGGCAAGAGTTTGAAGCCTTCTTGCAACAGAATGATTTAGCTCAGTACTTTGTGTTTACCGGTTTGGTACCACCTGCGGAAGTAGCAAAATTTGTCCACGCGATGGATATTGTGGTCCACACCAGTGAATGGGAAGGGCTGGCGCGGGTGCTGCCTCAGGGCCTGATTGCCGGCAAGCCAGTTGTCAGCTTCGCTATTGACGGTGCACCGGAAGTTGTATTGCCGAACGAAACAGGGTTTCTAGTCGAGCGAGGTAATGTTGCAGGTTTAGCTGAGGTGGTAATTCGACTCGTGCGTGATCAAGGCTTGCGGGAGCGGTTGGGGCGAACTGGAAGAGAGCGGTTTCAGACGGTGTTTCGCCATGAATTCATGACGAGCGAAATCCGCAAGGTCTATCGCATGGTGCTGGCAAAGCAACGGGTGGGCCGGAATTAGTTGCTAAGCTGGTTCGAGTGAGTTCTCGTTTTAAACTAGTACTCTCGGAAATGTGGTCGGTCTTTGGGCTAACAAAGTGGCAGCCGACCTTTGCATTCTGTTGAGACAGGAGCGATGACTGGTGAAGTATTACGGTCGAGTGCTGTGGACGTTCTTCGTGAATGCCCTTGTTCGCGAGATGTCGTTTCGCAGCAACTTCGTGATCAACTTCATCACCAGGGCGTTCTGGTTCACGGCACAAATCGTGTTATTTGAGCTAATCTACGGGCAAGTGGCATCAATCAATGACTGGTCTCGGGCTGAGTACTTTGCCTTTATGGCCACTGGCATGCTGATCAACGCGCTGGTTGAGGCGTTCTTTATGCCCAACTGCGCTGCGTTCTCGGAAACGATCCGAACCGGCAATCTTGATTTTGCTCTGCTGAAACCAATTGATACGCAGTTCCTGGTCTCCTTGGAAAAAATGGATCTGTCGATGATCACGCAAGTCCTGTTTGCGGTGGGCCTGCTCGGATATGCCCTTCTGGAATTAGGTCGGCCGATCTCACTGGGCCAAGCGATCACATATATCTGCCTCGTTGCGGCGGCGGTTGCGTTCTTTTACAGCTTGATGATCAGCCTGGCCTGTACATCGATCTGGTTTGGACGCAACCAGGGGCTACTCGATTTCTGGTTCTACGTGACCATTTTCGCCCGGTATCCCAGCAGCATCTACAGCGGTAGCGTGATGGGTGAAGTCATTCGATTTCTGTTTTCGTATGTGATCCCTATTCTGCTGGTGGTGACGGTCCCAGCCCGGGTGGTTACGTCGATGCTTCTCGATCCCAAGTGGGGTATTGCGATGACGCTGGCGTTAGCAGGTTTATCACTACTCGTGTCGCGCCGCGTCTTCCAGTTCTCACTAACGGCCTATCGAAGTGCGAGTAGTTAGATTTGACGCTATTGTGGCAAGACGTGTTGCTCTCGCGACATTCGCAGAAAGCGATCCGGTACCGCCCCCTCCCAAGGTGAAGCCTTTTCCTTATGCCCGAACCTCAGACCGTGGCAGCACAGCCAGTCGAAGAGACATTCAGCAGCACTGGTCAAGTGGCCGCGGCTGTCCGCTGGAACGCAGCTTTGTGGACGATTGGAAGTGGCCTGACGTCGGGGGGCTTTGTCGACTATTTCGCACAAGAGCTGGGTGCGTTTGGGTTCACGCTCGCGCTGGTCGCAGCGACGCCCGAGTTGGCAGGGCTTGCAGGTGTCGGGTATCGCCAAATCAAGCCGCTCACGGGGGGGCGGCATCGGATGTGGCTGATTGGAACCATCCTCTCTCGCTTCCTTTTGATGGGCTTACCGCTGGCTGGATTGCTTGCCTCGAATTCGATTGCAACGCCCGCTTTGGTAGTGCTCTGGTGCTCTTTGTTTCTGGCAGGACTACTCAACGGTCTGGCGAGCACCGCCTTTTTTTCGTGGCTGGGAAGCCTGTCTGGCATTAAGCAGGGCGAGTTTCTGGGGAAACGGCAATTGGTCGTCCTCTTGTTCCAACTAATCGTTCCGTTGGCAGGGGCCTATTTTCGCGATTGGACCCGCTCGGCGAACACGGCCGGATCGACCTGGCTATTGGTTTACGCTGGAGTGTTTGCGGCTGGGATCGGGTTGCAGTTGCTGTCGGTGCTGGCCATGCGCCGCATTCCAATGCTCGAGATTGACGATCAGAAAGTTGAGTTGACGCTGCGACTGACTCCCAAACTGAGTCAGGCGCTCGATAGCAAACTGGTCACTCCTGCGATGTGGCTCATAATCCACGCAGTACTGTTGGGGGCGGCGAATGGTTTAACGCAGGCCGTCATCTCGCAGTACCAATTCAAAGAGCTGCAAATGCCCCTCTTTGCTCGCTATCTGCTGTTCGATTTGATGATCCTGGTCCAAATTGGAACCACGTGGTGGGCAATTGGTCAGATTGATGCAGGGCGATGCAGCCGCCCTTTGTTTTGGGGAGCATTGCTGGCTAGTTTTGGTATTTTGTTTTATGCACTAGCCGGGAAAGAAAACTGGTGGTGGATACTGATTTTTAGCAGCATTTGCTGGGGAGGGTTCGGAGCCGTCAACGTGGCTGGTCCTGCGCTGGCCATCAAGTTAGCCGGCCCACGCGATGCCGGACCGCTGCTGGCCTGGTTGCGGGTTGTTCCGGGATTTGCGGCAGGCGTCACTGGGCTACTGGGAGGCCTGTTGCTGATGCAGGACTTTGGGCCGCTGCCAGGCTTGTCTGCCTGGAACTCATGGATGACCGAATACCAGGTTCTGTTTGTGTTGTCGTTCGTAGGACGCTGGATTGCAGCCTTTTTGGTGAAGATGATTGTCGAACCACAAATTGCTGAATCTCTGGCCCTGGAGCAGTCTACGCTCTCAGCCGAACCGTCTGAACGGAACTCGTGAAGCGGCCAGCCTGAAAGTCGGGTGGTTGGTTCAAGGGGTCAATGCTGCTGTCAGAGCCAATCATTCGGCCAGTGTCGTTGATACTCGTTACGGATCGGCTTGATCGGTCCGAACCTTTGCGACCAACCGTCTCCCCTTCTCTACGTGGGAATTCAGACCGAGATCATGTATCTTCCAGCAGCGATTGCTCGAAAGACGTTTCAAGTATCACGCACTTCAGTGAAAAGTCAGCCCCGTGAACTACAACCGTACCCGCTTAGTCGAACTCTTCTACCAGAAGGCCCTCAAGTTTGGGCAGTTTACTTTGGCGTCAGGCAAGCAGTCGAGCTATTACCTGGACGGAAAGCAGATTTCGCTGCACTCCGAAGGGCTGCAGCAAGTCTCCGAAGGCCTGCTGGATCTGCTGAGTGACGTCGAATTTGATGGTTTCGGCGGCATGTCGATCGGGGCCGACCCTATCGTCGGAGGGGTGTTGACTGCAGCCGCGATTCGCGGGCGATCAATGTCTGGGTTCCTGGTGCGCAAAGAAGCAAAAGGGCACGGAACCAAACGCTATATCGAAGGGCCAGTGCAACCAGGCAGTTCGGTCGTCATTGTTGATGACGTTGTCACGACCGGCGGAAGTGCCCTCGAAGCGGCAGACCGAGCCATCGAGTTTGGCTGTAAGGTGCTGGGAATTGTGGGCGTCATCGACCGGATGGAAGGAGGCGCCAAGAATATCCTCGACCGGGGATTCTTCTTTCGCAGCCTCTTATCGATATCTGACTTTGGCATCGCCCCCCCAACGAACAGTTAGGGAACGGGACTGGCCAAAGCGTGCGCTCGATTCGCTGCCGGTCCAAATCCATCTACTCGGGCAACGGCAGCTTAGGGCCAACGTACTTGCTTGGCTGCGTCTTGAAGGCGACCTTAGTCTGGTTGCTGGCAAATACGTACAGTTCGTCCCGGAACCAGACGGCATGGTCGAGCGTACCCATCCGCTCTGACGTTCCGACTCCTTCAGCTGAGGCCTGCTGGATAGTTTCCCGGGCGAGTACAATGTCTTTTCCGCCAAAAGCCGG
>JAIXVG010000306.1 GCA_027483145.1 Planctomyces sp. | reverse complement strand
TATTCTTCGCTGGTGCTGCGGACTGCGGGGAAAGACGAAGCGAAGGCCCTCAAAACGTTCCTGGCAGAGCAGTATAAGAAGTCAGCCATATCAGCGAATGTCGAGACCGAATACTACTCGGCTCTGTCGCAAACGAATCAACAATTCACGATCGCGATCATTATCATTTCGTTCATTATGTCGATTGGGGGTTGCTTCGGAATTACCAACACGATGTTCGCAGCGATCAGTCAGCGATCGAAGGATATCGGCGTTTTGCGGCTCTTGGGCTACGGTCGACTGGAGATCATGATCTCGTTTCTGCTTGAGTCACTCCTCCTTGCGCTGTTTGGTGGACTGCTGGGCTGTGCGATTGGGATGCTGGCAGATGGTTGGACGGCTAACAGCGTATTAAGCAGCGGCCCGGGTGGCGGGAAGACGGTGGTCCTCGAATTGGCAGTCACGGTGGGGACGCTGGGGATCGCCATGCTGACATCGCTACTCATGGGACTGTTTGGTGGGCTACTGCCGTCGCTATTGGCGATGCGAGTCTCGGCATTGGAAGCGTTAAGGTAGAACTACCTACGCGAGAACTGAGCGTTGGTGAGGTTGACCTTCAGTAGGCCGGGTTCCTGACACCTTTTTAGGTTCAAATAGGCCGTCGCCGGGCAATTTCGCAGCTCGGTTCACTTCTATAAGTACTTACCACAAAATGGTTTACCACTTTTCCTCCACGGCAAGAGCTGGCGTATTGTGAGATAGCCGGCATTTATGAAAGATTCTCGAAGGAAATTGCGCTTCCAGCGGGTTTCTACGTTGACGAACGCCGCAAGGATTGGCAACATTTGTTGTATTCGATGCATCGATTGTCTTCGATGCCACAGCATTTCGCTTCATTCTTCATCTAGTTACAGGAATTCTTCATGTCACGACCACGTTCGGTCCGGGGCGGCTTTACGCTCATTGAACTTCTGGTAGTGATCGCGATTATCGCGGTCCTGATTGCTTTGTTGCTTCCGGCTGTGCAACAAGCCCGAGAAGCAGCTCGTCGCACTCAGTGCAAAAACAACCTGAAGCAGATTGGGTTGGCTCTTCACAACTATCACGACACGTTTCTGAAGTTTCCTAGCGGTGGTGCAGAGACCTCACCAGCTCGTCCCCTGCCTGCTAACGAGCGATGGGGAATCTCGCAGTGGGTTGGTCTGCTTCCTTACGCTGACCAAGCTCCGCTTTACAACCAATGGGACTTTATCAGTGATAGCACCGGCTGGGATGCCAACATCGCTCGTGCGCAGTCAGCCCGCTTGCCTTGGATCCAGTGCCCTTCATCTGCACTGCCTCAAATTTCTGGCAGCTCGATGATCACCGCACAGTATTTTGGGATTGCAGGGGCGGTTCCACGCGGGAACTTTACCAGCACTGACGGTTTCCAGGATGCGTCGGGGGTATGGGGGCAGGCTTCGAATCGTGGGATGCTTCCTAACTTTGGACATCTGAATATCAAGGATTGCACCGATGGGACATCGAACACGATTATCATTGGTGAAATCAGCGGCAGGCTGGGGAATGCGGCTGGCACGACACTTGAAGATCGTCGGCCAGCAAGACAATGGGGATGGTCAATTGGACCGCTCACGGGATGGCGAATTGGACCACACAACACAAACACGACTATTCGATACGCTCCGAACTCGAAAGTCTTCGGTGCTGATGGGACTGAATGGGCCGCTTGGAATGATGTTGGCCAGTCCAACACCCCACTTTCATCCTACCACACCGGTGGCTGCCAGGTTCTGCTGACTGATGGGACCGTTCGCTTCTTGAGCGAAAACGTCGACATGAATACGCTGACCTATCTGTCGGTCCGCAACGACGGTCAGGTCGTTGGTGAGTTCTAGAGTTATCTCGCAGGTTGGTTCTTGGGTGAAGTCGTCTGCGATGCCATCTGTTGTCGCAGGCTACAATTCCTCTGAGCCGGCATGTTGATGGATGACAAGGTGATTGAAGTTCGAACGACCTGAGTGCTGCCCGACTGCGTTACCGGTAACCAGTGTGCTTTGAAGTCAGTTTAAGACGACTTCAAGACGTGGTTGGGCGGGATTGGTGTTGCGAGTTGCTGAATTGAAGAGACAGGGGAGGCCACGATGAGTGACCTCCCCTGTCTTCGTTCATGCGTCGTTTGTTTTTATTGCAAGCCGTACAAATGTTGTCGTCAGTATTTGTGCTGATTGGCCTGATCTCGATGAACACTTAATGGAAAGTAGCGGCATGTCTACGCAGAGTTTGCTCATTCGATTTTGTTTTGTGCCTGTGCTCGTGGGGATGGTTTCGGGATGTGGCGGATCGGTTGGTGACGGTTATTCTGGAAAACGAGGGGAAGTCACTGGTCAAATTATGCTGGGGGATAGCCCACTGGCAGCTGGTTGCCAAGTGATGTTTGTTGAAGAGGCTAAAGGCTATACCGCTACTGGAGTGGTTGATGAGGGGGGCCAGTTCGACCTGATGTATGCCAAAGGGAAAGGCCTGCCAGTCGGTCAGTATCGGATTCAAATTTCCCCACCTGTTGCTGCCCCGACCGCTGCCGCTGAAGCGCCAAGCGATCCGACAGAGATGGCGGCGAAGATGAAGGGGATGATGGACCCAAAGAAGAAAAAGGGGAACGATGACCGACTGTTCCCCGCCAAGTATTCTTCAGTAACGACAAGCGAATTGCAGTTTAAAGTGGAAGAGGGAAGCAATAACGTTTCGCTGACGTTGGACAAGTAACGAATGTAGTTAGCGAGCTGACTTCTCGGCCGGTATGCGAAGTTTTTCTGGGAGCGGTTTTCAGAATGATCGCGGTGGCAGGCTTGGTGCAAACTTAGAACATACGAGTCCGTCCCTGCTGGCTGCAAAAGCCAGCTTGTGTGGAACGCCCAAATGAAATTGAGTAGACCCGGCCACTTGCGTGGTCGGGTCTACTTGAGTTTTGAGACATGCGTTTGGTTGGAGACGCATGCTTATTGCGGGAATTCGTGGCAGTCGCCGGATAGAGGGGTGGCGGGCTGCAGTAGCCCGGCGGGTGAATCTTGCGGCTTGTTATCACTCAGCCTCTTGGCCTTTGGCTCCAGGTAGGCTATCGGCCAACCTGAGCCACTCGCGAAAGCGCGGTCTACTATAAACCATGGAACGGCTTCCATCGCTTGCTACCGCGTGGGCCTCACCCCGGCGATCGACAAAGCTCAAGTCATCTCGTCAGGTTGAATGCATCGCCGATCCTCAACCAGTCGTTCCAACCACAGGAAGTCAAAAGAAACACCCCTGGCCCGATTGCTCGAGTCAGGGGTGTCGTTAAGTGACGTCAACTCGTTAGAGGTCACAACAAGTTGACCACCTTGTCGGCCAAGCCTTTGTCGCCAAGGACAATACTCAGCTTGCCGTTCGAGGCGATTTTTTCCAGGACCTCGAGTTCTCGCAGCCGCATTAAGGTTGGGCTGTCGGCCAGTAGCTTTGCCGTATTGGCTTGACTACGGATGGCCGCAGTTTCCTCACGGCGGAAGATCAGGTTGGCCTCGGCTGCCTTTCGGGCTTCCGTCACCTTGTTCATCAGGTCCTTCATCTCGCCTGGTAGGATCACATCCTTGATACCGACTGACGCAATTTCCAGACCCAGTTCACCAGCCCGACGGCGGACGTTCTCCTCGATTTCCTTCGCGATGACATCCTTTTCGGTCAAGAAAGCATCGAGTTCTCGCGCACCGACCACGCCTCGCAGCACAAGCTGCGTATCGCGGTAGAGGGCCTGTCGCACGTCGTCTGTCTGGCTGACCGCCTTGCGTGCATCGATGATCTTGTAGGTCACGACGGCATTAAGCCGCAGCGTCACCTTATCAGCAGTCATGATCTCCTGACCGCCAACATCGATCATCGTCTCCCGCAGGTCGACTTCAACCACCTTCGCCTCAGCCGGACCCTTCCAGAAGGCGTACTCGCCTGGCTGGAGGGTGTCGACATACCGGCCGTCGATGAACAAGACCCCCACGCGGTCACGCTGGACCGTGCAGACATCAAGCAATCGTGCCGACGATGGCGAACGAACAATAAGCTTGAACTGGTCGTGCTCGAAGCGGACCTGCCGAATATCAACGACTTCGACACGAACTTGCTTCTGACCCGTCCAGTAGGCGAACTGACCTGCTGGTAGAACTTGGCTGAACCGGTTCTCGATCCAGACCAATGCCCGCTCATGATCCTTCAGGTCGAGGACCACAGCGTTCTCGGCAAGCGATCCCGACTTAACAATCAAGTCGAGCTTTTCGTGGACCAGCCATGGCTCGCGCTGCGAAACGACATCAACCTTTAGCTTGTTCAGCGGGTCGAAGTACCAATGGGTGCCAGTGCGCAGTAAACCACGGAACTCACCCTCTCGGAACACGAGACCCATCTCGTAGGTACGAATCTTGTAACGCTTTAACATCCAAGGCTCCCGGCTGTAGACTTGAGGCTGGAGTGAAGAAATAGAGGGATGGCTGAATGCGTGACCATACGAAGTTACGGGCGTTTGAATTGGCCGATCAGCTTGCGCTGCTGGTCTATCGACAAACCGCACACTTTCCACGGGATGAGATATTTGGCCTCGTATCGCAGATGCGGCGAGCCGCAATTTCCGTCCCCTCGAATATTGTTGAGGGATGTGCCCGTCATACACAGGCTGACTATCTCAGATTCCTCGACATCGCATATGGTTCGCTTCGTGAGGTCGAATATCAGATTTCATTAGCACATCGTCTCGGGTACATCTCAGACACGTCAGAACTGAACGGCATCACTATCGAAGCCGCGAAAGTCCTCACCGGACTCATCCGGTCATTGCGACGTTCACCAAGAAGTAACAGACCCTAGGCTTGAGGCTTGAGGCTTGAGGCTTGAGGCTTGAGGCTTGAGGCTTGAGGCTGGAGGCTGGAGGCTGGAGGGGAATACGCAGGACGCCAAACGTATTACCTACAGTCTCAAGCCTCAGGTCTTTAGTCTGTCAAGCACCGCGAAAGACGGAACGGTCGCGAATCACACGAGAAAACACGGAGTGACGCTTAAGCCGCAGTCTTGTTTGACGTCAGAGCGGTTTAGGACCAGCCTTCGACCGGCGGCGAACCACCAGTCTCTTCAGCTCACCCGTTCCCGCGCCGTTGTCGAACCTGCGCTTCGGCGGAATCCGCGACCTGCAGTGTGTTTTTCCATGCTGCCCACACCACGGCGAACCACCTTGCGGCGAACCGAGTGCGGGCTGATTCTACCGATCGTCCGTCTCCCTTGGGCTTCTTGGTCGAATAGGTCTTGCAACCTTTTCGTCGAATCGGTTTCTAGCCGATGTGTGGAACGGGAATCGAACCCGCAACCCCCAGTTCCCTAAACTGGTGCTCTACCGTTGAGCTAACCTGCTCCCCCGAGTTCCGCTTAGAACCCATGTCCGGAACAGACGCTGCCCAACCCTTCCGGGTGGCGCGGCTGCCGCTGGACGGAGACATCATTGGAGCTCATTGATGACGCCACTTCTTGCTTACGGGTTCGCGGCTGGCCCCGGTTGGCTCGTCGGCATGCCTTTTGGAGTGGCGCAGCCGAGAGAGGCTAGCTGTTGTTGCGGCTGATTAAAACCAAGCCTCTTGGCCTTCGGCCCCAGGCAGGTGATGACGCCAACCTGGGCTACCCAGCGAAGTCACAGGTGTATTGGACACCCCGGTCATCTTGCATCAGGCTGACTCGGCGGCTGTGAATGCAACCAGACTCACTTCTTTCACCCATACTTCAGGATGCCATGCTTTCGGCCCAGAGCGAGTATGTTGAAGGGAACGATCGCTGTTGATACGGTGCTCGCAACGTGCCCGAAAACCATGCTTGTCCAAGGACAAGCATGCCACCCTGCCGCCAGAAACTCGGCGAACTCCTGCTAAACACAGGTTGAAATCGTGGACGGCGTTGCATGCCACCCTGCCGGCAGTATCGCACTGCTGGGCAAGCCAGCAGTGGCACACAAAGAGTTGGGCTTGGTGGACCGCTGGCCGAGTGATTCCGTTAGTCGTGGAGGTGTTTGACTTTGGGGAGGAGGAGGGCCAGGAGGGGGCTGCACATGAAGGTGCTGGCTACGGCCATGATGATCAGCATGCAGAAGACGCTGGGGGGGATGACGCCCAGGTCGCGGCCGACGTTGATGGCGATGAGTCCCATGAGGGCGCGGGTATTCATCATCACAGCGACGCAGCCTGCTTCGGGCCAGGAGAGACCACCCACTTTTGCGGCCAGACCACAGCCCACGATTTTGCCCGTCATGGCCACGAGGACGATGAGGCCGCAAAAGAGCCAAAGTTGAGGCGAATCGAGGGTGCCGATATCGGTGCGCAGGCCGGTGTAGGTGAAGAAGACCGGCAAGAGAAGCCCGTAGACAAACTCGCGAGTGCGTGAGTTGAAGGCTTCGCGAAATTTGTGCTGATCGAAGAGGGAGGCTCCGAGAACGAATGGGCCGATGATGGAGAAGATGCCAATCCAGTTGCTGGTGATGGCAGCAGCCAGAATGATGAGGAGCAGAAACGACAAGGGGACGAGGGGGAGCGTTTCGTGGTTCTGCTTGAGAACCCCATTCAGCCAGCGAATGAGGAGTGGCCGAGCGATTAGCCAGACGGCAGCGACAAATGAGGCTGCGAGTAAGAGCATGATGGCGACGTTTGAGAGCTGAAAGTTTCCTTTGACGATGGCGGCGACGGTGGCGAGCATAATCCAGATGAGTGCGTCATCGAGTGCTGCGGCTGAGATGGTGAGTGCCCCGAGCCGGGTGCGGTTGATGCCAAACTCGATCATGATTCGTCCGAGGATGGGGATGGCAGTGACGGTGCAGGCAGTTGCAACGAACAGAGAGAACCCAACGGCTGAGATATCGCTGGCAACGTAGGGCTGCATCCAGATGGCCAGTGGCAGGGCGAGGAAGAATGGGAGGAGGACGCCAGAGAGTCCGATGCCGAGGGCGGTTTTGCCGAGCTTGCGTAAGTGGCTGAATTCGAACTCCATGCCGATGATGAACATGAGGAAGATGAGGCCGAGCTGGCCCATGGTCTCGAAGATGGGAGCGACGGTTTTGGGGAAGATGCTCGCGAGGAGTTCGGGGTTTAGTCGGCCTAAACAGGAAGGCCCAAGGAAGAGGCCTGCGGCGATTTCTCCGACGACTTGCGGCTGTCGCATGAGGGAGAAGAGGTATCCTCCGAGCCGCGCGGCGGCGATCATGACGATTAGTTGTAAGAGGACGACAAGCATCCGGGCTTCGACGGGGTTGACGTGTTCAATGGCGGCGAGGGGCATGGTGGTTTTTGGGGGGACCCGGATAGTAGGTTTGGAATAAAAGGAGTGCGTTTAACAAGGCGTATGATTAGCTGTTTGGAGGGATTATCAACAGGGGCCTCGACTGCTGCTGGACGTAGCGCTGCAGCTGTGTGAATTCGTGTCTGTGCAGTGGGTGGGGCAAGCAGCTTGTGAGTCGGACTTTACGGCGCGGGAGGACCAGCGGGTGGCGCAGGGTTGGCTGGTGCGACCGCGGCCGGAGGATTTGCGCCGCCGGGGGGAGCACCGGGGATTGCGGGTGCGATGCCGGCGGGGGGTTGGTTGGCGTTGGGTGGAGCGTCGGTTGTTGGCTGGTTAGGTTCAAGCACGACCAGGAATAGGATCAGGGAGCTAAAGACGAATGCAACGATGCACGTTCCACAGACAGTGGTCGCCACCTTTGATTCTTCCCAATGCTTCGACCAGAAATAGACGATGTAGAAGGGGACGAACAGGCAAAGAAATCCTTGGGCGACCGAAACGCCGAAGGCAGCAACTACGCCCATAATCCAACCAACAATGCTGCCGATGCCCGAGCCAACGCACATCCCCCAGATGATTCCGTTGCCGATTCCGACTTCAAACAGGCTGCCGTAGAGCAAACCGCCGACGATGCCGAGGAGGACGAACACGCCCCCCAAGACGGCTCCGTCCTTGACCTGCATTGGTTTTTCAACCCCTTCCTCGTCTTCATCCAATTTTTCTTTGGCGACGTATTTGTATTCTTTGGCTCTGGTGATGAGGTCCAAACTTGATTTGTGGTAGTAGGTGAAGTTGGCCAGCATGCGGAGGATGACTGGCATCATGAAGGCTTGAACGGCGCAGGCCAGAATCCAGAGGCCCATGGGCAATAAGGTGGGGGTGAGGTTGAAGTCGGCTGGCTCTTTTTTGGCGAGTTCTTCGTTGGGGTCGGCTCCCTGGGCGGGGGCCATTCCCTTTTTGGGTTTGGGGCGATTCTCGAAGGCATATTTGGCCCGGACGATGGCGGCGTTGTTCAGCATCACGCCGCCGATCTCGGCGACTTTGGGTCCGGAGATGGCTGCGGCTGTTCCAACGATGCCTGCGGCAGGGAGACAGAGCATCAGGGTCAAGAGTGTCCACCAGACGGTAGGTTTGAGCAGTCTTTGCCAGATGGGAGCGATCTTCCAGATCATCCAGCCGGGATAGGTAATGGGCATCGACATGTGGGACATGACGATTGGGAACATCGACAGGAGGAAGAGATATCCGACTGAGGCGCAGACCGCGTAAAGAAACGATGGATAGCCGCCGATCGAGACCATCACATAGGCCAAGGCCATGGGAATGATTTGCAGGGGCAGAACGAACAGGGTACTCCAAACGACCGACTGGATGCCTGATGCGCTCGACATAAAGAAATCGTAGTTGAGGCGCTTGAACTTGTCCTTCTTTTCCATCGTCAGCTTGATCGTTTCGATGCCGAGGTACCAATACCAGCCGGGGATTGATAACGCGGCCACGATTCCGACCAGTGCCCAGAAATACTGGGGAGGCCAGGTCGAGTTCCAAAGGTACATGAACAACGAGCCAAACATCAGAAGGGAGGCGACAGACGAGTAAACGATCGATCGCCAAGCCAGGAGCTGGTTCTTACCGAGGAACTTGAAGCCGTCTTTGAGGAGTCCTTTGAAGAAGAGGTCGGGGTCGGGACCGCCGCGGGCCTTCTTTTTGGCGGTAGCACCAACATCGCCTGTGGCGAGATCGATTCCGCAGACGGGGCATTCGGTTGCTTCTTCATCGACATCGGAGCCGCACTTGCGGCAGATGCTGGCTGAAGCGGCTTCGGCTTTGGAGAGGTCGAGTGAGGCGATGGCGTCGGACGAATCCTGAGCTCCATCCTTCTTCTTTTTTGGAAGGGGTTTATCTTTGCCCAAAGGAATTGGGATTTTCGTTTCGCAAGCAGGACAACGAACGGCTTTGCCGCGAGCTGCGTCAGGGACCGTCAGAACTTTTTCGCAAAAACTGCACTGAACTTTAACGGCCATCAGGACTGCCTGGTCTGGAGAACAGAAATTACTGGCTCTAGTAATCTACCAAAATTCGACTGGTTTATTCGCGGCGAGATGACTTGACGCGTCCAGTTTGAACGACTCGCTGGCTGCGGTCAAAAAGGCCGAAGGCTGGTCGTACAAAGATTCCCCAAGCGCTGGGGGCTTACTTTAGCGAAGTGGGTTTCGCCGAAAACTGGCAGTGGTGCGTAAATCGGTCGCGGATTGGGAGTTAAGAGAATATCACCAACCACCAGAGATTCGCGACCGTGGGGGGAAAGATCAACTCGACCTAGGACGGGCGGGGTTTTGGCCATTGGCGTATGGGACTAAAGACGGGCTGGGCCGAACACGAATCATCAGTTGTAAGCTATTTCCAGTAAGTACTTTACGATTTTTTCGACTGTTTAGATCAAGCCCGATGAGAGGGCTTTTTCGAGAATTTCCGAAACCATTTGGACCGGCTGAGGTTTAACTAGGTATCGGGATTGGCTGCTGCGACCAAGACGGATGGGCCGAGCCGGCTGGTCGGGTCACGAAATGGTTAGCGGCTGAATGATCCAATCAGGGTATCGTTGCTGGAGGTTTCTCATGTCCGCTGTTCTTGGCTGTTGGATTACCCGCTTGTGGAAGTCGTGCAACATGAGTCGACTGCTGATGGTGGGGCTGGCGTGGACGATTGGCGGCTTTGTGCTGCATGCTTCGGGTCAGTTGCCAGCACAGGGAGCAGAGGTTGCCGGGAACGAAGCGCCTCGAGCCAATTCACTGCGAGTAGACCCTAAGTCTCCGGCAGAGATGGCAGCGACAATTGATACGCTGATTGAGAATGAGTTAGCTGCTGCTGGGATTGTTCCAACCGGATTGGCTAAGGACCAGGACTTCTTGCGGCGAGTCTCGCTTGATCTGGCAGGGGAGCTGCCATCGCCCGGGGAACTGGCCTTGTTTGCGCTTGATCCATCGCCAAAGAAACGGGAAGCGGCCATCGATCGCTTGCTGGCGACCAACAAGTACACGCTCAACTTCAGCAGGTATTGGCGGGATGTGATCTTCATGCCCGCCACTGAGCAGCGTGCTCAAGGTGTGACGAATGTCTTTGTCGACTGGATGGCGAACGAATTAGCTGCGAATGAATCATGGGATAAGATTGCGACGAAGCTGATTACAGCCACAGGGCATACTGGCGAAGATGGATCGACCGCACTGATGTTTGCCCACGGGGGGGCTGCTGATGAAGTGGCGGCTGAAGTCTGCCGCATTTTTTGCGGGATCCAGATTCAGTGCGCAAATTGCCATGATCATCCGACCGATATCTGGAAGCGGGATCAGTTTCATGAACTGGCGGCTTACTTTCCCCGAGTTCAATCGCGTCGGGCTACAGGTGACGGGAACGTCCGAGCCTTTGAGATCGTTTCGATGAACAAAGGGCGACCTGCGAGAGCTGCGTTTCGCGACAATCCTGAACGGCTGATTGCCCGAGTCGACAAGAACAAAGATGGCAAAATCTCGAAGCAGGAGGTCGAGCAGTCGAAGGTGGGAGGGGCTTTAGGCCGGGTGTTTGAACTGGGCCTGAGTGTTGCGGATGCAAACAAGGATGGGATGCTGGATGCGGAAGAACTGAAAGCGATCCCCGAGCCTGACCCCAAAGGACGGGGGAGCCTCGAATACTATATGCCCGATTTGAATGATCCCTCTTCCAAGGGAAAACTGGTCGAGCCGCGATTCTTTGTTGATGGTTCGAGACCCGTTAGTGGAATGGAGGACGTTCCCCGTCGTGAGGAATTGGCCAGGAAGCTGGCAACGCCAGCGAATCCGTGGTTCGCCAAAGCATTCGTCAATCGGATGTGGTCGGAACTATTGGGTGAAGGCTTTGTGATGCCGATCGACGATTTGGGGCCGACTCGCACCGCAGTTTATCCTGTGCTGTTTGATGAATTGTCGCAGCGGTTTGCCGCGTCGGGCTATGACATTCGCTGGCTGCTGAAATCGATTGCACTGAGCAAGGCGTATCAGCGGGCGGTGCTGCAGGGTGATGCAACACCAGCCGCGTTGCCATTTGCGGCAGCAAAGGCAACTCGACTGCGGTCGGATCAGATTTTCAATGCTTTGATTGATGTTTTGGGGTATGAAGAGCCGGTGGTTGCCCAAGCGACACGCGGAGGGCAAGGTGGGCCATTTCGTAACAATCCGCGGCAACAGTTTCGACTGTTGTTTGGTTTCGATCCTTCGACGCCGCGAGATGATTTGATTGGTAACGTCCCACAAGCTTTGTTTCTGATGAACTCGGCTGTGCTAAAGGACGCGCTACGCGGGAGTGGTGAATCGAGGCTGCATCAGATCCTGAAGAAGTTCCCCAGTAATGAGCCTGCGGTCACTGAATTGTATTTGCTTACACTATCGCGTGAGCCTACCGCAGCTGAGCAGGCGATTGCCATCGAGTATGTGTCTAACGCGAAAGATCGAGCGGAAGGCTTTGAAGACCTGTTGTGGAGCCTGCTTAACAGTACCGAGTTTCTATCAAGACGATAGGGGCCCATGTGGCTGCAGATTTCAGATGGAAGACCGTAGCTGGAACGGGATATCTCAGGCTACTTGAAACGGTGCGTCAGGACGCACCCTACAAGACTCAGTTTGATATGCACTGGCATCGCCAGTGGCACACAAAGACCTCTAATTGCATCAATGGCCATACTGTAAAAGGGAAGCAAACATGTCATTGCGTTGGCACGAATACTTGAACTGGGCCGGTGGGCGTGTGAGTCGGCGTGGGTTTGTGGAATCGGTCTCGGCCGGTGCCGTGGCGGGTGGGCTGTTTGGTTCGATGGGTTTACCCGGATTGCGGGCGGACGAGCTTAAAAAGCAGGGCAAGTCGCTGATCGTGCTGTGGATGTCGGGCGGGCCGAGCCAAATGGAGACGTTTGACCCGAAGCCGGGGACCGACAATGGTGGCGAGACGAAAGCGATTGCCACCAATGTTCCTGGCATTGAGATCGCCACGGGCTGGGAACCACTTGCCAGCGTGGCT
>JAIXVG010000609.1 GCA_027483145.1 Planctomyces sp. | reverse complement strand
GGTCCCTGCTAAACCAATGGGCGATGCGTCCGTCGGAAACTAGTTCTAGCGCAGCTCGACTGTCAGAATTGACTGGCGAACCTGGCGTGTTTGTTCAGAACCTCTGATTTGGCCGGATAGCATAGCCGCATCAGAGGGTTCTCGGGTAAACCTTAAATGATGATCATCAAACGAGTTTGGTGATTCGCGACAAGCCCGTCGACAAACTCCCACTCGCCAGACTTGGCCGCAACCAGCCCATCGGCGACAATCGGGCCAAGGCGATCGGATCGAGAAGCAGGACGACTCTCGCCGAATCGAACTCGCTGCTTCGATCGGTTCAAGGGGGTGGTCGTAGCACCCAATGGGCTACCGACAGGTCACCTTTTACTCGGCTGCCACTCATTCCCGTGGCCGGCATTCAGGCAAGGATGGTCATGCAAGTCTTCGCACTGCGAATTCCGCAACACTTGGCTGCGATTATCATCTTTCTGGTTATTGTCGCCGGTTGGCGAGCGTTGCCACTCGTCGCTCAAGAACCAGCAACCAGCACCCCCGTTACCGCAACCAGCAACGAATCTTCTACAGCGAAGGCCAAAACGGGGGGCATTCCGCAAAAGCCAATCGAAGTCCTTTACGCGCTAGGGCCATTTGTCTACCCGCTGGGCCTCTGTTCGATTGTGGTGATTTGGTTCTCACTCGAGCGACTTGTAGTACTGCGTCGTGGTCGCGTCATCCCCAGGCCATTCGTGCGACGATTCTTCGAGCACCTGGAGCAGGGCCACCTCGATCCCAAGTCGGCCCAGGAACTGTGCGAAGCGAGCCGCAGTCCCGTAGCGAGCGTATTTGCGCATGGCATCAAAAAGTGGGGTAAGCCCAGTGTCGAGGTCGAGCAAGCGATCATCGATGGCGGAGAGCGTCAAACCAGCCTCTTAAGAAAGCACATTCGAGTTTTGAATGGGGTTGCAACCATCGCACCCTTGCTTGGCCTGTTAGGAACAGTCGTCGGCATGATCGACTCGTTTAACAGCATTGCAGTTAAACAAGCGATGGGTAAAACCGAAGACCTCGCTGCCGGAATTGGACTCGCCCTCTTAACCACAGCCGTGGGGCTGATCATCGCGATCCCCGCCCTGATTATGTACATGTACTTTCAAGGCCGGGTCGATGGGTTAGTGATGGAGATGGACAGCCTCGCTCAAAAACTGGTCGAGATGATCTCAGCAGAAGGACTGCAAGAGCAATCGCGCCAGGCAGCTCGCGCATCCAAAGCGGCCGACGCAAAGCGTTAGCCGTCAATTGAAGGACTGGTTAGTGGAAAGTCTTGCTCGGCGAATCAGGTTGCCAACTTTTCCGTCAAAGGGTTATGAAGCCACTTCTGACAGCCAAAAGAAGACGGTGCCAAGCGGCATGCTTGCCCCTTAGCACCGACTACAAGAACCAACCTAAGCGACCGGTTGTGCCTGTTCGAAACCGTTTCGGTTATTGCAGCGGTCGAAACGCGACCAAGTCTATTCGAACAACGCTTAGGTGCAGCGGCGGCGGAACTCACCGGTCTCGGTATCGATTTCGATCTTGTCACCGATTTCAACAAACGCCGACACCATCAGCTCGTGATTCGTGTGCTGCAGCCGGGCCGTCTTCATCACCTTGCCTGACGTATCGCCGCGCGAAACAGGCTCGGTGTATTCGATTTCCCGGATGATCACTTTCGGCATCACGACCGAAATAGGACGTCCTTCATAGAACGTCACTTCGCACACGTCGGTCATTTCGGGGATCAAGTACTTTTCGAGGTCAGCCAGTTGTTCCTGGTCGATCTCATATTGGTTGAACTCGGTATCGACAAACACGTGGTTTGGTGGAGCAAAGTAAGAGTACGTACACTCTTTCTTGTCGAGGACCAGCCCTTCCATCTTTTCGTCGGCCTTGACAACTGTTTCCGAAACACGGTCGGTCAACAGGTTCTTCAGTCGTAGCTTGACGACAGCAGCGTTTCGCCCCGACTTGTTGTACTGAGTCTTCAAAACGACCATTGGGGCGTTTTCAAAATTGACGACGCTCCCCGACTGCAGGTCGGACGCAAGCCTGACGCTCATAACAAACTTCCTGTAAAGCTGGCTGAAACGCCAGAGTCAGTTTCAAAACCCAGTTGGTGGCAAAATACGGCTCGGCAAAACCCGCGGTTGGAACTTCCCGCCAGAGGGTTTTGAAACAACTTCTAGCAGATCTTCGCAGGGCTAGGCCACCAAACTTTTGCTCAACCCTAGCGACGAATCACAAATGAACACTGCCAAGGAACGCCTTGGCTGCGCAAACTAGATTGTTTGCGAGATTTCCCGCTTGGTCAAGTTGCCCAGCCCACTGGCGGGCGTGAGAAGCGACGGAATCGAGGTTTTTCTCGAAGTTTTGCCACGCCGAACCGACATCAGCGTCCGTGAATTCGCCTGAAACCATCCCGTCCGGTGTGTTCCAGGCCTCCCACAACTCTCGGATGGGTTGCGGGTTGGAGGAATGCGACAGATAGCGATCGAGAAACGCATTCAGCTTGACTGCATGAGCGTTTTCTGTTTGCGGGTAAATCTGCCAAACAAATGGCTTGGCCGCCCATTGAGCACGGACGAACGAATCTTCTCCTCGCACAAAACAGACGTCCGCCAGCCAGAGCAACCGATCAAAATCGGTCTGTGGGACTAGCGGTAACTCGATGAGGTTAACGCGACTGTTCAATAAGCAATCGGGATCAGTGGCTGTTTTTTCGGATCGCCATCTAGCCGCTAAACGCTGTGCCCCACCCGGTGCCAGCAACACATTGACGGGCGATTGCAACTCGTGCCAATGACTAAGCAGGGCGGGTAGCGGGGCGTGATCGTAAGTAAAGAAGAATACGGTGATTGCATCGGCCGCAATTGATTGAGTTCCCGCTAAATCGCGTAACCAGCGGGCGTTATCCTCTTTTTGACTTGGGGCGGTCGCGTGGTCTCTTCGCTCATGCAGGTCGGCTTCGCGAAGCAGGCCGCCGGTGTCGGAAGTAAAGCCGGGAAAGAAGAACTGCTTCTTCAGTTGGCCCCCTGAACGATATGACGGCAAGCCGTGGCAGCCCGAGACCCAGTCCTCGGCCGACAGATACTCCAGGTTAAACCACGCAATTGGCTTGCCATGAGCTTCCATCGCAGCCAAATAAGGGGCTGGCAAATCGCAGGCAAACGCTTCAATAACCACGTCGGCCACTTCGGCGTTTGGAAAGACCGTGGGCCATTGGCAGATCTCGATTCCAACGCAACTTTGTTCCAGCGACTCTCCATTCACTTCGGGCTGAATGGCCACGAGCGGTGCCAGATCATCGATCCACAGCCTGACGCGAACGTGGTGCTCGGCTGATAGCTGCCGCGCGAGTCTCCAGCAAACCCCCGCATCGCCAAAATTATCGATCACCCGACAGAATAAATCCCAATGCTGTAGAGATTGCTCGGCCATGAGATAGGGAGTGACTCCATTCGAGTGAATTCGCCTGAATAACACGCTGAAACCACTTATGTAACAGCACCACTACCGACCTTGCCCGTCACGATCGTTGCCGCTTGGTCCGGAAAAGTAAACTGATCGAAAACGAAAGGGTCGCTGGCAGCAAACATCTACCAGCGACCCTTCAAAGATCAAGAATAGACTAGACCGACTCGCCTTAGCTGATTCGCTCGATGCGAATGGCGTCGGCAGTGACAAGGCCCCCGGTGGTGTTAGAGAGGGTGATAACCAGCGATGTCCCGGTAATGGTGACTGTTCCCAGGATTTGGAACGGAACGCCCCCATCAGTAAAGCCGTTGGGAGTGACCTGCTGATTACCGGTGAGCGTCGAGATCACCGAACCACCAACGGTATTCCGAACAGCATATGGGACGTTATTGGCCCGATTGGTTCCAGCGACCCAGGTAGCGGCAATGCGGTAGGTCCCTGCTGCAAGACCAGTAAAGTTATAGGTGGCGGTTGCGTTCCCGGCACCGGCTGCCGCCAGGCGGCGGTCGTTTCCATACCCGCTGGTGGCACTGGACCACAAGCTGGCATTGTTAACGCTGAAACCTGCGTCACCATCATCAATGGTGAACACCGTATTGGTAATCCGCTCGATACGAATGGCGTCGGCCGTGACAAGGCCCCCGGTGGTATTGGAAATGGTCACCACCATTGTCGAGCCAGTAATGGTCACAGTTCCGAGGTTCTGGAACGGGACACCTCCATCAGTCAAACTGTTCGGCGTCACCTGTTGATTGCCGGTGAACGTGGCGAGGACTGTTCCGCCCGCTGTGCTGCGGACAGCATAGGGGACGTTATTGGCCCGGTTGGTTCCAGCGACCCACGTAGCCGCAATTCGGTAGGTCCCTGCTGCAAGACCAGTGAAGTTATAGGTGGCGGTCGCGTTCCCGGCACCTGCTGCAGCCAGGCGGCGATCGTTTCCATACCCGCTGGTGGCACTTGACCACAAGCTGGCGTTATTGACACTGAAGCCGGCATCGCCATCGTCAATGATGGCGACCGTGCTGGTAATCCGTTCGATACGAATGGCATCGGCGGTTACCAGACCTGCCGTCGTGTTCGAAAGTGTCACGACGAGCGATGTGCCGGTAACGGTGACAGTTCCCAGGTTCTGGAAGGGAATACCCCCATCAGTCAAACTGTTTGGCGTCACCTGCTGGTTACCTGTAAACGTGGCCAAGACCGAGCCACCGACAGTACTTCTAACAGCATAAGGGACGTTATTGGCCCGGTTGGTACCGGCCACCCAACTGGCCGCAATTCGATACGTCCCGGCCGTTAAACCGGTAAAGTTGTAAGTTGCCGTGGCATTCCCGGCACCCGCATTGGCCAGGCGGCGATCGTTGCCGTACCCGCTAGTGGCACTTGACCACAAGCTAGCGCTATTAACACTGAAGCCCGCATCACCATCATCGATGATCGCCACATTACTGGGGGCCGAGAGACGTGTCCCAAACTGGCGGCCGGTCACTGTTTGGCCAGCAGTCAGGTTCACAACGTGGGCTGCGTTGCTGGTGGGTGTGGTTTGCACCCAACCGGATGGCAGTACTTGGCGAACGTTATAGGTTCCGGCAAGCAGCGTTCCGAGCGTATAGTCTCCGCTGGCATTGGTCGTTGTGGAGGTTTCGGCAGGGGTAGTGCGGGTCAGGCCAAGGGACCAACTAACCAGTTCGCCAAAATCGCCGGAGGCGCTGTCGACAATTTTGAGCGTCCAGGTTCCATTAGGATTGAGGCCATCCAAAACAGAAAGTGAACTTTCCGGCCGGAAACTACCGGTGAATGGTGCCACCCCAGCCGAGATTAAGGTGGTCGCTTCATCATCAAAAGTTGCTCCCGTGTAGTTGTCGCCACCGCCACCACGGTTTTGCGACAGAATTACTTCGGTCCCGTTAGGCGCAATCAGCGTCAACGTTAAGTCTCCATCAAACGTATGGGTCAGACTCAACGTGACGTTCAGGTCGCTGATTGTCCCAGCCAGGCCAGCCACGCTCAGTGTTGATGTCACGGTGCCCAGTTCCGGAATCGCCAGGGGCACGTTTGTGGAACTCACCGAACCAGAGACCGATCCTGAGCCGTCAAGAGCGCCATTGTTGTTGGCATCAAGATAGACCGTGCGGCCACTGATACCAGTTTCTCCAGCGTCGATAACACCATCTCCATCGAGGTCGTTGAAGACCTTGCCGGCGATACTGGCATTGGAAGCATCCGTAACCGTCCCGGTGAGTGTGAAGTTAAACGGATTCTCATCGCTATCATTGTTGGCAAACGAGATTGCCGCTGTTTTTGCCCCAATACTGGCTGAGTCGAGCCTGACAATCAGGTTGGTGGATGCTCCCGGAGCGACCACCTGCCCTGCGGTGAAGTTCGTGGTGATCGTAAAGCCAGAACCGCTGGTAAAGCTGGCCGGCTGAAGAACGAGGTTCGTCGTACCATTGTTACTGACGACAAACGTTCTGCTCGCTCCGGTCGCTCCTTGAGGAATCGACCCAAAAGCGACTGTACTGCTGCCATCAACAATGTCGACTAGTCCATCGGCGGCGGAGATCTCTGGCCCAGCAGTTCCCTGTGTGATTGTCAGATTCACGTC